>JAFRWQ010000097.1 GCA_017437925.1 Bacillota bacterium | reverse complement strand
TGAGCTTTGGCACCTCGTACATGATCTGCCAGGCCGTGAATATCATCGACGGGAAGAGGGTGTAGCCAATGGCAAGGCCCGCGGCGCTGCCTATCAGGGCGGGCACCGCTCCGTAGAGCAGGTATTTTCTCGATATGCTAAAGGCGGAATAGCCCAGAGCCTTGAGGGAACCTATCTGCACCCTGTCGCTTTCGACCATCCTGGTCATGGTGGTGAGGCAGACGAGCATCGCGACCATGAAGAAGAGCATGGGGAAGACCTTGGCAAGGTTCGCCATGCGGTCGGCGTCCTGGCCGAAGCCCAGATAACCCGGGTTGGAGTCCCTGTCCAGAACGTACCACTTGCAGGAGACTATCTTGTCCAGCTCGTCCTGGGTATCGGAGAGCTTCTTTTCCGCGTCGGCTATCTTTTCTTCGGCCTCCCGCTCCCCGTCCTCATACTCCTTAAGGCCGTCGGCATACTCCTTTTCGCCGTCGGTCAGCTCCTCTTCGGCGTCGGCTATCTTCTTTTCGGCGTCGGCGGTCTCCTTCTTAAGGGTGCGCCTGGCTTCGGCCAGGTCCTTCACTCCGTCCTGATACTCCTTAAGCCCGTCATCGTACTTTTTAAGGCCGTCCTCGTATTCCTTTACGCCGTCCTCGTACTCTTTGACTCCGTCTTCGTACTCTTTGACTCCGTCGTAGTACTCAGCCCAGCCGTCGTCCAGTTCCTTTCTGCCGTCGGCCAGCTCCTTTTCGGCGTCTTTAAGCTTTTTCTCAGCGTCGGCAAGTTCGATCTTTGCGTCCTCAAGCTCGATCTTTGCGTCGGCAAGCTCCTTTTCTCCGTCTTCGACCGCCTTGACCCCGTCATGGTACTCGTCGACCCCGTCGGAATAGGAATCCCAGCCCGAACTTATCTGCCTTTCGGCGGAAGCCAGGCTCTCGTAGTTCTTCCTGAGTTCCTCTGCGTCTTCGGGGAGGGCCGCCATGGACTGCTCCATGGTCTCAAGGGCCGCCTGGGCGGTCTCGGGGGTGAGCCCCTGGGAGGCCAGCCCCGCCTCTATCATGGCGATGGCCCCCTCAAGCTGCATGAGCTGCTGGTTTAAAACCAGGCCCGGACCCGTCGTCAGCTCGTACTGGTAATATGCGAGGCCCTGCCTTACCTGATCGGCATGAGCCTTGAGTTCGTCCAGAGTATTGAGAGTCTGGGCCAGCTGCTGAGCCTGCCCCCTTATGCCCGAAAGGACCCCGTCGGTCACGGCGTGATAAGGCCCTCCCGCCCTGCCCTCGGACATGAGGCCCTTGGCCACGGCGGAGGCGCTGCTTACACTTCCCATGCCGGCCGCGGCAAAGCCCGGGACTATGTATTCTTCGGTAAAGTCATCCAGTTTGGCCTTGCCGGCCTCGTATTCCTTCTCGGCAGCATTGAGCCGGTCTCTCGCGGAATCCAGGGACGCCCGGCCCTCCTTGAGTTCCTTTTTGGCGTCGGCAAGCTTCTTTACCCCGTCCTCGTATTCTTTTACGCCGTCGTTGTACTCCTTAAGGCCGTCCTGATATTCCTTAAGGCCGTCCTGATACTCTTTGACTCCGTCGGCATACTCGGCCTCCGCGTCGTTGAGCTCCTTGAAGGCGTCGGCAAGCTCGGTCTTCGCGTCTTCCAGCTCTTTCTTTCCGTCTTCAAGCTCGACCGCGGCGTCTTCCAGCTCCTTTTTAGCGTCAGCCAGCTCTTTTTCAGCGTCCTTCAGCTCCTTCTCGCCGTCCGCGATCTTCTTATTGGCGTCGGCGACCTCCTTTTTCAGGGTCTCCTTCGCGTCGGCCAGCTCCTCCCAGCCGTCGTCCAGCTCTTTTCTCGCGTCATCGAGCTCGGCCCTGGCGTCGGCCAGCTCCTTTCTCGCGTCTTCTTTCGCGTCGTCAAGCTCTGCTCTCGCGTCGTCTATCTTCTCCTGGGCCTCGTCCTTTACCTGAGCCAGCCTCATGGCGGCCCTTTCGTCCTTGACGCCGTCCAGAGCGTCGGTGAGGCCTTCTATCAGGTCTTCATACTCGCTGCCGAAGGCTCTTAAGGGAGCGGCGCCTTCCGCAAGCAAATATACCGCCGAGTAATAGTCGGCGGTAAAGCATTCGGGGCGCAGGTAAACGAAGGCCGCGACCTCCCCTATCCCTATGGAGGAGCTGCCTCTTTCTACGCTGATATAGTAAGGGCTCACGGCCTCGCCCACGATGGTGAAGCTTCTGCCTTCGAGCCTGTCCTCATCGTCCTCTTCTGGAGTGACGGTGAGCACGTCGCCTATCTTAAGGTTTAAGGAGCTGAGCAGCTTCTTGTCGGCGAGGCACTCGCCCGCGTTTTCGGGCATGCGGCCCTTTCTGACTCCGATGGAGTTGATCCTCTCGGGCAGGGCCCAGAGCTTCACCACCATCTCGTTGTCCCCGCTGCCGGCGAAGACGTCCAGCTGGCGGCTCCCCTCGGCGTCGGCGACTCCTTCAAAAGCGCGCAGAAAGTCCACGTCGCCTTCGGTGAGGCCCAGGGTCGACAGGACCTGCACGTCCATGAAGGCATAGCGGTCCATGTAGTCGTCCAGGGTGTTCTTCATGTCGGGGGCTGTGGCTCTAAGACCCGAAAGGAAGGCGACGGCCAGGGCGATGAGTATCATTATGGAAAGGAAACGGCTGCGCGAATTCCTTATTTCTCTCGTGAAGTCCTTGTTGATGGCTTTCACGGGGTCCTCCCGATCACCACTCTATCTGCTCGACAGGAAGAGGATGGGGGTTGAGGACCGTCTCCTCTGTCTTGCCGTTCTTTATCCTTATGACCCGGTCGGCCATGGGAGCTATGGCGCTGTTGTGGGTTATGACCACCACGGTGACCCCCTTGTTCCTGCAGGTGTCCTGAAGCAGGCGGAGTATCTGCTTTCCGGTCACGTAGTCGAGAGCTCCGGTGGGTTCGTCGCAGAGCAGGAGCTTGGGGTTTTTTGCGAGGGCTCTTGCTATCGCGACCCTCTGCTGCTCTCCTCCCGAGAGCTGGGCGGGGAAATTGCCCATCCTGTCCTGAAGACCCACTTCTTTAAGCACCTCGGCGGGGTCCAGGGGATCCCTGCATATCTGGGCCGCCAGCTCCACGTTCTCAAGGGCCGTCAGGTTTCCTATGAGGTTGTAGAACTGAAAGACGAAGCCTATGTCGCTCCTGCGGTAGGCAGTGAGGCCCCTGCGGTCGAGGCTGCTGATGAGGGCCCCGTCCACGGTGATCTTTCCGCCGCTGGCGCTGTCCATGCCGCCCAGCATGTTGAGGACTGTGGTCTTTCCGGCTCCGGAGGGACCCACGATCACGCAGAACTCTCCCTTTTCTATCTGGAAGTCTATGCCGTCCACGGCCCTGATCCGGGCCGCCCCGCTGCCGTAGACCTTGCTCACGTTCTCAAAACTCACGTAGCTCATGACTGCTCCCCCTGGGTTATAAGCTCGAGATACTCCTCAAAATCGCTGAAGCCGCTCTCTATGAAGGGACCCAGCACCGGCTCGGTGAAGCTGTAGCGCCCGACCATGTCGAGCATCGCTGTCATGCCGTTCAGGGCTATCCTTCTTTCGGCCGCCGATATGCCCTGCTCGCTGAAGGAGGCCGCCAGCAGCTGGCCGTCCGCCGTTATGTAATAGCTGGCCATAAGGTCGTCCCCTATGTTGAAAACCGGCCTTTCAACGTGGCTGTTGTTGGTGTAATAGTCCATGAAGAGGACCCCGTCGTCGTAGCGCTTGCAGCTGGCCCTGGGCAGCAGGTCCGAGAGGTAGTCGACGGCCTGCTCGCAGTCCTCTCCGTCTTTAAGGCTGTAGAAGGTCAGGAACTCGGGCCTGCTCAGCTTGAGCCTGCTCTCCCACTCGCTGAGCTTCATGACCTTTTTTCTTTCGGCCCCTATGATGCCGTCCGCGCCGGTCCTGATCTCGCTGATCATGATATAGGAGGCGGTCTCGGTATCGATGACGCTCTCGCAGAGGTAGAGATCGTCCTCCCTTTCCACCGGCTCTATCTCATTTCTTATGAGGCTTGCCTGCTCCCTTATGCGGTGAAAGTCCACCCTGCTTTTGTCGGCGCCGTCGTCGACTAGAAGGGCGGCCCCGTCCAGGTCATGGCTCACGCAGCGCATGAGGAAGTAGTTGATGCGGCCGTAATCGGTGCATATGGGGACGCATAGCTTTTCGTTAAGGACCCTGATCCCGGCCTCTTTCATGGGGCTCTCCTCTTCGGTCCTGAGGGCAAGGTCTATGACCTCCCTTATGCCCGGCTGAAGCTCGCTCCTGAAGGCGCTTATGTCTCCGGTGTATTTCGCGATGACCCAGAGGGCCTCTTCGGGATCCAGCTCGGCCTCCTTGCCGCCCAGGCCTCCGAAGACGTTGTGCCAGGCCTTTCTCATCTTTATCCTGGCCCTTCCGTCCTCGCCCTCTATCTCGACGGCCCTGTCGAGGCCCCCATCCTCCAGCTCAAAGCAGTAGACCTGCCTGAAGACCCTGACGAAGTGCGCGCCTTCTTCGCGCAGCTTATCAAGCTCCTCCTCGTCCGCGTCAAGAACAAAGCACAGCTTAAGAGCCACCACGCCCATGAGCCTGGTGTCGCTTGCCTGCGCGCTGCTTATGTAATAGCGGTCAAGAGGGAACCTTTTGGGGGAGCCTCCGACCAGCTTCATGACGCTTTCTGACATATGCCGGGTGACCTTTCGCTTTTTATATGGCAAAAACCCGGCTTTTGCAAGCCGGGCGATCATCAATGATGGTGTTTTGCTTAGTCGAGCTTATACTTCTGCTTGAACTTCTCAACACGGCCGCCGCGATTGACGAACTTCTGCTGACCAGTAAAGAAAGGATGGCACTGTGAGCAGACATCAAGACGGATCTCGTCCTTCAGGGACTTGGTCA
>JAFRWQ010000096.1 GCA_017437925.1 Bacillota bacterium | reverse complement strand
GATGCTGGACGGCGCAAGCGAGGCAGGAATGCACGCGGCAGCCGGGAATACGAAGCCGGGAATGACCGGAGCTTCGGAGGCAGCAAGCGATAAGGCTGTTCAAGGCGCAAGTCTGTCGGGACAGGCCGCAGCCGGCGCCGACATCTCACAGACCGGCGGGCAGGCTGTCTCGGATGCCTCAGAACTTGTCGAGCAAAATGCTTACGATGCCGTAAAACCCGGCGAGCAAAACGTCTCCGGCGCCGCAAAACCCGGCGCAAAGACGTCTGCCGAAGGCGCAGGGACCCCGGTACTTCCGTATATCTGGGCCGCCGGAGCAGCCCTCATGCTCATATACGCAGGGGCAAGCTGGGCCCTGCTCAGGCGCAGGGTAAGCGAGGCCGTGAGGCTTGATCCCTCCCTCTGCCCGAAGGGCCTGGAGGGCAGGGTCTTCCTCTGCGACAGGATCGCGTCGCCCTTTATCCTGGGGCTGGCAAAGCCCTGTATATACCTTCCCTCGGACCTTCCCGAAGAGGATTACACAGCCGTCCTTGCCCACGAAAGGGCCCATCTTTCAAGGCTCGACCACTGGTGGAAGCCCCTGGGCTTCGCCGTGCTTTCAGTCCACTGGTTCAACCCCCTGGTCTGGACGGCCTACGTTATGCTCTGCCGCGACATCGAGCTGGCCTGCGACGAAAAGGTCATAAAGGCCATGGACGCCGGCGAAAAGAAGGCCTACGCTTCGGCGCTGCTTTCATGCAGCATGCCGGCTTCCGCTCTGAGGGCCTGTCCCCTGGCCTTCGGCGAGGTCGCGGTGAAGGACAGGGTAAAGGCCGTGGCGGCCTACAGGAAGCCCGGCTTTTGGATAGTTCTGCTCGCTGTCGCCGCCTGCGCCGCTGCGGCCCTCTTCTTCCTCACCGATCCGGTATCGGCGGAGGGAGGTGCCTCGGGCTGGCTCAGGGGAGATCAGGCGGTGCTGGACTACGCTCTTGAGCGCTGCGGGGCTGAAGAACAGAATATAAAGATCGTCGGAAGCAAGTACGAACAGACGAGCGGAAACGACGACGGCGCCGAAAAGGTCTACACCCTGACCGCTGAGGACGGGTCCCGCTACATACTTACCGCCCGGGGGCAGATGAAGAAGCATTTGAATATCCTGAACGGCGGCTACCGGGTCGGACCCGAGATGAAGGTGGTCTCAGTGAAGCTTGAACCCTATGACGAAAGCAAAATGCAAAGCGCAGCGCCTTCCGAAATCCAGGGCGCCGAGGGCTCTGAAGGCGTTCAGCAGGCCGCGGCGTCATCGCCGGTCAAGTGGTGCGACTTCATGGAGAGCGGTACTTACCCCGAAAAGGAACTGCGCACTTCGCTGCCGGAATTCCCGGGCGCCGAATTCGTCTTCACAGCGGGGAGCATCAGCTGCGAAAAGGACGGGCTCAGCCGTGAGCTGATCAGCGGCATGCCGGTCTGGAGCGCCTATTTCTGCGACCTCAACGGCGACGGCCTGCCGGAGCTCTGCTCTTCGGTAAGCCTCGGCTCCGGCCTGGTCGACGAGCGCATCATCGTTTACGACATGGCGGCTGACATAAGTTATACCCTGGCCGACAGGGGCCGCTTCGACTTCGTGCTGAAAGAGGAGAACGGCTCCCTTATCGCCTCGAGAACTCCCTATCTTTCGAGCCCCGTCAACGGTTTCGGAGAAAGAGAGGGCGAGATCAGGGGCAGGCTTTTCCTTCTGGACGGCATGCTGCTGATGGAGGGCTTTTCCCCCGAGTCCCTCGACCTCGGGCTGGCAATAGAGAAGGCCGTGCTTGGGCGCAGCGAGGGGCCAGAGACCCTTGGCGATCTTCAAGCCGAGAGCCACGAGCTGCTTGCCGCCGAGAACAAAAAAGACGGCGAAGGCCGCGATGTGCTGACCGTTTATCTCATGACGCTTTGGCAGGACTATGCCCGTTCGGACGGCGGTTTTAAGGAGGTTCAGAGCCGGATCGGTCCCGCGGTACTGAGCTTTGCCACCGATGGGCCGGGCTATGAGCTCCTCGATTACCGCGTCCCCCGGGAGGGTCCCTATTACACAGAGGATATAAAGGCGATGTTCCCGGAATACGCGGCGGAGGAAGCCCTCGACCCGGACAAATACGACGTGAGGCTCCATCAGGAGTGCTATTCCAAGGCTGTGGGGCATTACGGAAACATAGACGTTCCCGCGGTCATAGACGGGCTCATCGAAGAGATAATGTCGTCTCCCTCCTGGTCCTCCGCCCCGGGCGACTACATCGCGGCCCATCCCGAAGAAATGAAGGAGCTGATGTACTTCGGAGACCACGCTCTGCGGGTGATACTTCAGCGCTTCACCGAGGGCGGCGAGACCGGCCTTAAGGGCCACATTATGATGAACGCCCTGAACGGGCTGCTGGGCGAAAAGGAGAAGATCGGACCATCGGGTCTCAGCGCCCAGTCAAGCTTCGACAACTGGCTGAACGAGGCCGGGGCGCTGTACAGGCTGAAGGGCAGCGCCTACATGAAGAGCAATATGCCGGCGGCCTGCATGGCCCTCGCCATGGCCGGGCGCGATCTCACCCCCGCTGTAAAGACAGACGCCGAATTCCTGGGGCTTGCGGGCTATTACACTGAAGAAGAGGCCGCTCCCCATCATTATATAAGAAGGTACTATGTGCCGGGCATCGAGGAGCTGGGTCCCGCAGCCGAGAGCTTCGGCTTCGAGCTCGACGACGCGGAATGCGACATCGACGGCGACGGCACACCCGAGCTCATCTGCAACTGCGTCTACGGAGGCGACGGTGTGCAGGAGGCCGCGGTCTACAGAAGAAGGGGCGGCGTCATACAAAGGGGCGTCATCAATACAGAGCTCCTCATGCTAAAAGACTGGTACAACTGGGGCGCGGGCTCTATCGCGAGCCGCTGGGAGAACGGCAGGTTCACCGTCACCTATTCGACGGCGAACGGAGATAATACCCTGAACATAGCCGCTCCGGGGAAGGAGGGCGAGCTCAACGTCTTCATCTGGAAGGATTTCCTCAGGATCGACGGCAGCGGCGTCACGCAAATGCTGGTATTCTCAAAGTAAAGGGTGGGTCCGGACATCATGCCGATTACGGGACCGGTCTTCAAAACACGCGCGATCACGGATCATTTATATGATTATTTGATAGACGGCACAAATCTGGAATAAAGTGGTATAATGAACCGTCTGTGTGGCGGTTCATTTTCACGAGCGAGGTAATACCATGAACTACGAAGGCCAGATATGCAGAGCTCCCATGGAGAGGGCTTCCTTCATGCTCCCCGTCCAGGTGGGCTGCTCCTACAACGGCTGCCTCTTCTGCAGCCTCTTTAAGCACCTGAAGTTCAGGGTGCTTCCTTTGGAGCAGGTGAAAGAAGAGCTTGAGAGGGTGAAGGACCTGGGAGGAGATCCGGCCGGTGTTTTCCTGGGCGACGGCAGCGCCTTTGACCTGGACGCTCCGAGGCTTCTTGCGATCTGCGCCATGATAGGGGAGGCCTTCCCCTCCTGCCGCCGCATCGCCATGGATTCCTCCGTCAGGGGCATAGCCTCCAAATCGGACGAAGAGCTGGCTTCCCTTGCCGCTGCCGGGGTAAAGAGGCTCTACGTAGGCATAGAGACAGGCCTGGACGACGTGCTCTCCTTCATGAAGAAGGGGGCGGACAGCGAAGACGCTAGGCGCGAGACCGCGAGGCTGCGCAAGGCGGGCATAGAATACGCGGCCCACATCATGACCGGGGTAGCGGGAGAGGGCAGGGGCCTTGAGAACGCCGAAGCCACGGCGGCCCTCCTCAACGAGACCCGTCCCGCGGCGATATGCAACTTCTCCATGTTCGTGGGAAGAAGGGCTCCCCTCTGGGAAAAGGTAATGGACGGGAGCTTTAGACCCTCCCCCGTGCAGGAGGCCATGGAAGAGGAAAAACGCCTGCTCGAGCTTCTTGATATAAAGGCCGACTACGACGGCTTTCAGGATATTATAGAAGTAAGGACCAGGGGCAGGCTCCCCGAAGACAAGGAGAAGATGCTTGCAAAGCTCTCAGCCGCCATCGCGCGGTATAAGGACCGTCCCGCCGTCTACACCTGCACCGAAGCCCCGGACGGCAGCCTGTTCCCCCGCCCCTGATTTTTCCAAATTATGCAAAACAGTTGAAACCGCGCCCTCTTTTGGTGTAAAATTTCCGAAAGAGGGCTTTTTCGGCCGGGAGGTTTTATGGAAGTTACAAGCGAGAAGCGTTCAAAGCTCTGGACCTGGGATTTCATCAGAGTGGGGATAGCCCGCTTCTTTTCGGGCACCACCCTGCAGGTGCTGCTTACCGTTTACCCCATATTCCTCAACGCCAGAGGCTTCAGCGCCACCGCCATAGGCGCCGTCGCCACCATGTACACCGCCTGCTCCATGGTCATGCGCTTCGTTTCGGGCCGCCTCGTGGACAGCAGGGGACGGCGGGGCGTGGGCATGCTGGGCGCGGGCTTCGTGGGAGCCGGGATCCTCGGCGCCCTCCTCGTGATACTCTTTGAATCCTCCCTTTCCGGGACCGTAAAACTGCCCGGAGGCTCTGTCCTCACCGTGGGCATGATCATAATCATCTTCTGCCGCATGCTCCACGGCCTGGGCAACTCCACCATCAACATCTCGTCGACCACCATGTTCGCCGACGTGCTGCCCAGGGACCGCTTCGTGGAGGGCATAGGCTACTCGGGCCTCTTCAACTCGGTGGCCCAGGCCATAGGGCCCGCCATAGGCATAGCCCTCATAGGCATCAGCGCAAAGCTCACCTTCGCCGTACTGCTGGTCCCCATAGCGACCTGCTTCATACTGGTAAGCTCCCTTCGCTACGAGAGCAATCCCGACTATATAAAGAGGACTGCCGAAGAGGATAAGAGCAGCGGCCCCGAAGAAGAGTTCAGAGGTTTCTGGAAATACTTCGAAAAGCGCTCCATCCCCGCCAGCGTCATCATGTTCATAGTCGCGGTCTGCGCCGCGGCCAACACCAACTTCCTCGCCATTTACGCGAGAAGCATAGGCCTGGCCGGAGTCAGCGCCTACTTCACCTTCAAGGCAGCCTGCATGATACTGACCAGGATCACTTCCAGCAGGTTCTCCGAGCGCATAGGAGTCTACAACACCATACTCCTCGGCCTTGCGATCATGTCCGTCGGCTACTTCGGCATACCCTTCGCCAGGTCCCCCTTCATGCTTTACTTCTTCGCGGTCTTCGACGGCCTGGGCTGCGGCCTCTGCTACCCCATGCTCAGCGTCCTTACCCTGAACGGCGTCCCAAGAAGGCGCAGGGGCATAGCCAACTCCACCTACCTGATATGCTGGGACATGGGGTCCGGCGCCGGCGCCATGCTCTGGGGAGCCCTGATAGACAATACGGGAAGCTACAGGATAATATTCCTGGTCTCGGGAGCGGTGCTTATCGCCAACTACGTCATCACTCTCTGGTTCAGAAAGCGCTTCCCGTCGGTGCTCTAAGGCGGACAGGGCGAAATGATCCGGAAAAACGCCCCTCAAAATCCATACAATTTTTCGATAACATCCATCTGTTTTTACAACAAATAATATCAAAACTGCATTTAGTTGCGCAGGACTTAAGGGACCCACAAGATGTATGGGGTCCCTCTTTTTATATCCTTTCGTGTAATGGAACGCCCGGCTGCGTGTTCGTCCTTCCCGCCTCCCGGGGCCTTGCCAAAATGCCCGCGAAGCCTTAAAATACAAGGGCTGCAGGCTTTTATAAAAATTTTAGATTTTCGCAAAAAAAGGCTTGCAATTGAAGAAGCTCCGATGTATATTTGTAGAGCTTGCTTAAGGAGGGGAAATTCCGCAGGAATCGGCCCCTACCCGCCAAGACGCAGAAAGTTGCTGTGCTATCAGGGAATTTCTGCCGAGAACTGTCCGTCCGAAGAGGCGGGCGAAGGAGTTCTCGCGTATTTTCGCTTGAGTGCTCAAGCAGGGAACACGCGGCAGCGTGTACCGAGCCCATGAGTTGCAGGGCAAGGACGCCGAACCGTTGAGATCACCGAGAAATACGCCGATGAACAGCCTCGCACAGAATAGCGAAAATGTGCGCAAAACAAAGCGGAGAGATGCTCCGCGTGAAGCAAACGCAAAGGAGAAAAACAAAGAATGAGTAGCGAAAAAATCAGGATCAGGCTCAAGGCTTACGATCACAAGGCACTGGATCAGTCCGCAGCGAGAATAGTCGACGCCGCCAAGAAGACCGGCGCAGACGTTTCCGGACCCATCCCCCTTCCCACTGAGAAGGAAGTCGTAACCATCCTCAGAGCGGTTCACAAGTACAAGGACAGCCGTGAACAGTTCGAACAGAGGACCCACAAGAGACTGATAGATATCCTCAACCCGACCGCCAAGACCATGGACACCCTCATGAAGCTTGACATGCCCGCGGGCGTTGATATCGCCATCAAACTGTAAGTACCCACGGTAACGATAGATTACTAACGTACTTAGTATGATTGCCCAAAGCAATCCGCTGT
>JAFRWQ010000095.1 GCA_017437925.1 Bacillota bacterium | reverse complement strand
CGGCAAAGCGGTAGTCAGCTCCCGAGTCGTCGCCGTACTTTCCGATAAACTTCTGTTTTGAGGCTTCGGCCTGCCTTACTGTCTTTTCGTCTATAGGATTGCCGAATATTACCTTAGTTCTGTCCTTCATCCCCCGCTCCTTCGCCGGCCTGTTTGGTCAGCCTGCCGTTCCTGAAATCATACGATATGCTTCTCCGCCTGCCGTCCAGTGCGCATTCTATGGCGATGACATCGCCACGCCGCTCGTAGGACAACGCCCTGCCCCTTCTGAATATCACCAGAGCCTCCTCCATCAGGGCCTTCGACTCTTCGCCGTAATCGCTGCCGTCGTCCGAGGTCATGAGAAGCGAGCCGAAGAGGGCGTTGATCACGGTCAGGGCCTTTTTCTGGTCTTTGGTCAGGCGTATGTTGCTGTCCCTTAAGAGGAAGACGTCGGGGTCGTTTAAGAACATGCGGCCGTTCATGGGGCTTCTGTAAATTGTGTTGACCAGGGTCACCTTGGTCGAGACCCTTTCCGGATGGAAGCGCCTCATGTAAAAGACGTCGTCAAAGGACAGGGACACGTCGGGACCAATGCGGCAGTAGTCGAAGCGCCCGGCGCAGTTGGAAAGAGTCGCCCCGCAGGCAAGTATGAGCTTGTCTCCCAGGGCTTCCCGCAAAAGCGAGCAGGCAAACTCCGCGGTCTCCGCCCGGGTCTTTTCCTTCATGGGCTTAAGGGAAGCCGCGTAAATGAAGTCTAGCTTGAAGAAGTCAAAGCCCATGTCCGCGTAATGCTTAAGGCAGTCCCTGACATAGTCTTTGGCCTCATCAACATCAAGGTTCAGGGGACAGAAGCCTCCCCAGTTGCCCCCGGCCCCTATGAAGGCGCCGCTTTCGTCCTTCGCTACCCAGTCGGGGTGCTCGCTGAAGAGCCTCGATGATCGGGCCGCCGCGAAGGGGGCCAGCCATATGCCTGCCAGCATGCCCTTTTCGTGTATCTTTTCAAGGACGGGCTCAAGGCCGTTCGGGAACTTCTTTTTATCAACGTCGAGCCAGTCGCCCACATGAGTCTCGTAGCCGTCGTCGATCTGGAAAAGTTCAAGTCTTTCGTCAGCCTTCTTCAGGGCGGCGCTTACGATCTCTTCGTTTATGTTCTCATAGTGGTTGTACCAGGAGGTATAGCCGAAGAGTTTCCTTTGGCTGCGGGGAGTAAAGGACGCGAAGTACTCATCGCCGTTCTCATCCTTAATGTAATCGAAGACGGTGAAGCTCTCGCCTTTTTTAAGCGCCCTGCCGTCAATGTCGCTGCTTAAAGCGATCTTGCCGCTGTTCCTGTCGAATTCAATGATGAGCCAGGCATTGGCCCCGTTGAAGCTTCCGAAGAAGGCGGGCTCTTCTCCCCTGAGCTGCGCCCAGTCAAAGGCCGTGAGCGTTCCGGGGCGCGCCTTTAAAAAAGCCTGAGACCCGTAAGCCTTGAAATTAAAACGTTTTTCGAGAAAAGCAGGGACGTATCCGAGATCGTTCAAAAACTCCCCGGGCAAAAACTCCCGGGTCTCGGTCCAGGACTGAAAGCCGTTGGCTATGACCGGCGCCGAAGGATCGAAGCAGCCCTCTTCCTTTACGGCGCTCCTCAGGACTATGTCCTCCAGGGCCGTGACGGTGAGCCTGAAGCGCTTCCCTGCCCTTTCGGTGCTGATGATAAGCCTCCCGTCGCTTTCTGAGATCTCGTAAAGCTTTCCCCCGTGCCGGTAGCTAAGCAGCATGGCTCTTCCTTTCGTGGTCCTCCTCGATCAGTCCCATCACGGTCTTCTCGTCGTAGAAGATGATGACCGCCATGGCGATGAGGCAGAGCAGCATGGCGATGATAAGGCTGAGGCGGTAGCCGGTCCCGGTATTTCTGATGACCTCCTCGCCTCCGGGCAGCTTTTCGCTGTACTGGCCTATGACCGCAAGGGATGTGAAGATTATCATGGCGACCGACTGGCCCAGCTTAAAGGCGAAGGTCCTGGCGGCGTAGAACATGGCGTCGCGGTTCTCCCCTGTCTTTATGCAGTCGCTCTCTGCGATATCGGCTACTATGGCCTGGGGGATGATGCCCAGTATGGAAAGGGGCACTCCCACCAGCACGCAGATCATGAAACCGTAGACCTGGTTGGGTATGAAGCTCACCTTGCCCGCGAACGACGACACCAGGAAGGCGAAGGCGAAGAGGCCGAAGCCCGCCACCAGCAGCTTCTTCTTGCCGTACTTCCTCGACAGCATGTTGACGAAGATGTAGCAGACAAAGGTGACGAAGGTCATGAATATGAAGAGTATCATGTAATTGTCAAGGCCCAGCAGGTTCTCAACGTAGTATATGAAGCCGGTGTT
>JAFRWQ010000094.1 GCA_017437925.1 Bacillota bacterium | reverse complement strand
TAAAGACTTCTGTTTTTACTTTTTATGGTTAAGAACATGTAACTATATACCTCGTGCTTTCTCTCCAACATCATGCTAAAATCTATAAACGAAGACGTACGGGAATGCTCCGACTTTCGCAAAGAACTTGGACTGCTTATGTTTGATATGTGATCGATCATGTGCTGCAGATATTACTACAACATCTCCATGGCGAGAGACATACTTGAAAGGCTCAGGATAGAGGACGACGGCCTGGCGCTGCCAGAGGGCGAGATAGGGCCCATGGACCGCTCGCTGATAGTGACGGGCGGGGAGAAGGGCCTTGCCGTGAAAGAGGCTCAGTGGGGCTTTCCCGCAAAGGGCGGGCTTGTGATCAACGCGAGGGTCGAAACGGCGCTTACCAAGCCCTTGTTCAGCAGCTCGGTGATGTACAGAAGGTGCGTGGTTCCGGCGATCCGCTTCTGGGAGTGGGACGCGAATAAAAACCGGGTCGCTTTCGACGATCCGGCTTCTGAGTTCATGCTTCTCGCGGGCTTTTGGAACATGTTTTACGAGAGCCTGCGCTTCGTGGTGCTGACCACCGAGGCCAACGCTTCGGTCAGGGCGGTGCACGGCAGGATGCCCCTGATACTGGGCGAAGACGAGGCCCGGGGCTGGATAGAAGACCTCTCCGAAGCCCAAAGGCTCATGAAGAAGGATATGCCCCCTCTAAACAGGGTCGCTCCCTTTGAGCAGCTGAGCATCTTCTGACGCCATGAGCTTGTCCAGCTCCAGGAGCCTGCCGCCTAAAAGGGCCTGCTCCTCCCTGGAGTGGGTCGATATAACTACGGGAATTTCAAGGCTTGTCACCAGCGGGGCGAGCCTTTTTATAAGCCCGGGGTCCATGCCTTTGAAGGGTTCGTCCAGCAGAAGAAGCCCCGCGTCAAAGGCCAGGGCCCTCGCCAGGGCGACCCTTCTCCTCATGCCTCCCGAAAGGGAAGCGGGAAGGCTCTTTTCTTCCTTTTCAAGCTCTACGGCCTTGAGCAGCCTTCGGGCTTTTTCTTCGTCGCCGCAGACTATGGAGACGTTCTCGAGGACCGTGAGCCAGGGGAAGAGCCTGTCGTCCTGGAACATCAATGAGACGTGTTCGGGGCGGCCGGTGACGCTGCCGCTGTCAGGGGTGATGAGGCCGGCCAGGGTGTGGAGCAGGGTGGTCTTGCCAAGGCCGCTGGGGCCGGTGATGCAGGTGACGCCGGGGCCGATATCGCAGCTGAAGCTATCCAGCACGGTCTTGTCTTTGTAGCGGACGGTCACTTTATCAAGCTTCATCTTCTTTCACCGTCCTTTCGGGTTCATGCTTTGCCGAGAGCTTCTTAAGCAGCGCTCCTATGAGGCTTTCGAGGGCGAAGCTGAAGGCTATTACCAGTACCGTCCAGGCGAAGAGGTCTGCGGTCTCAAGGTAAAGCTTGGAGTAGTACATGTTGCTGCCTATGGCGTTCTTGGGAAGGGCCAGCACTTCGGCCGCTATGCCGGCCTTCCAGGCGAGGCCAAGGCCGGTCAGGGCTCCCGAGTAAAAGTAGGGAAGCACCGACGGAACGTAAAGCCTTGTGAGGGTCTTGAACCTTGAAAATTCAAAGATCTTCGCGACTTCAAGAAGGCCCCTGTCCGCCTCTTTTACCCCGGCGCTGACGTTGGAAAAGAGCAGGGGGGTGACCAGCAGGGCCGAGATGAAGACGGGCACGTAGGTGTACTTGAGCCAGAGCATGACCAGTATGATGAAGCTGGTCACGGGTATGGAGCCCGCGGTCCTTACGATGGGCCTTATGAGGGCATCCAAAAGCCCCGAGACGCTGCAGAGCACGGCAAGCAGGGTGCCCGTCATGCAGCCCAGGGCAAAGCCTGAAAAAACTCTCAGAAGCGAAGTCCCGATGACGGGCAGAAAGCTTTTGCCTGAGGCTATGGCGATCAGGTGTTTCCCGACGGAAAAAGGCGAGGGTATCAGCAGCTCCTGACCCACGGACCGGGCCGCGAAGGCCCAGACCGAAAGCCAGAAGAGCAGCACCGCCGCCTTTTTTATTATGCTTTTTTGAACGCTTTTTCCGCTCTTCATGTGCCTTTTTCAGCGCCTTTAAGGCGGGGGATGGTTCCCCTACTTGCCGGCGTAGTAGAAGTCGTCATTGGGCAGGGCTCCGCCCACCGACGCGGGATCTGCCTCGAAGAGGACCTTGAGATAGCCTTCGAGGGCTGCCTTTACGCCTTCTCCTTTGATGCAGACTATGCTTGCGTCGGGCAGGGCCTTTTTGGCGACCTGGGCGTTGCCGGTGATGCCATATGAGGCGACCAGCTCGGCGGCCGCGTCGAGGTTCTCTGCTCCGGTCACGAAATCGATGGTCTTGTTGTAGTTTTCGAGGAACTCTCCGACCGCTTCGGGGTGCTCTTCGATGAAGTCGGCCCTGGCGGCGAGGCAGCCCATGGTGAGGACGG
>JAFRWQ010000093.1 GCA_017437925.1 Bacillota bacterium | reverse complement strand
CTTGCGGCAAAGAAGATGAGGGCTATGCTTGAAGGCTGCAAGGATCTCAAGTTCGCCGAGACCACGGTCACCGTAACCTCGGCCTTAAACGACAAGAGCATAGCCGCCATCGAAGCCCTGGCGGACGAGCTGGCCGCCCTGTAGATGGCGGGCAAAGATGCGCCGGTAGGCTTTTTCGACTCTGGGCTCGGGGGGATCTCCGTCCTTCTCGAGGCGAGAAAGCTGCTGCCGTCGGAAAACTACATATATTACGGCGATTCCGCCAACGCCCCCTACGGCATCAAGAGTCCGGAGCGCATAACAGAGCTCTCGGAAGCCGCGGTCGAAAAGCTTCTTTCCATGGGAGCCAAGGCCGTGGTGATTGCCTGCAACACGGCGACGGGAGAAGCGGTCAATTACCTGAGGCAGCGCTTCGAAGGAATCCCCATAGTGGGCACCGAACCCGCCATAAAGCCCGCGGTCTCAGCCTTTCCGGGAGGAAGGGTCCTTGTGATGGCGACCCCCCAGTGCCTCGAGAGCAGAAGGGTAAGGGAGCTGGCGGTCCGCTTTGAAAACGAGGCGGAGCTGGTGCTTCTGCCCTGCCCGGGCCTCATGGAGTTCGTCGAGAGGGGAGAGTTTACGGGCGAGCGCTTAAACGTCCATCTTAAACGCCTCATGGAGCCTGTCTCGGACAAGCCATTCGACGCCGTGGTCCTGGGCTGCACCCACTATCCTTTTCTGAGGGAGTCCATAGCCCGCTTCAGCGGCAGCGCCGCCATCATCGACGGCAACCTGGGCATCTCAAGGCAGCTTATGAGAAGGCTGGACGAAGCTGGTCTGCTTCGCGAAGAGGGGAAGGAGGGAAGCGTGAGGATAGAGAATTCCTCAGGCGACCCTGTCCTTCTGGAGCGCAGCAGGATAATGCTGGGCCTTAAATAGATCCAGAAAATAATACATATACCAGGCACGTATTTCAAGAAGATGCGATCAAACGCGAAAGGAAACAAGATGGATCTTCAGAAAAAAGTCATTGAAAAGTTCATGAGATACACCGAGATCAATACCGCCAGCACGGGCGGCGTCGCCACCGTCCCCTCGACCCCCGGCCAGACCGAGCTGGGCAAGCTTCTCATGAAGGAACTTGAAGAGCTGGGCCTCACCGACATTTGGATGAGCGACACCTCGGTCGTATACAGCAGGCTTCCCGCAAGGCTCCCCGAGGGCCACGCCCCCGTCCCCGCCGTCGGCTGGGTAGCCCACCTGGACACCGTCGGAGCACCCGACATCCACCCGGTGATGATCAAAAACTATCAGGGCGGAGATATCTGCCAGAACGCCGAGAAGGACCTGTGGATGAGGGTCGAGGAGCACCCCGAGCTTGAGAAGTACATAGGCCAGGACATCATCGTCAGCGACGGCACCTCCATACTGGGCGCCGACAACAAGGCCGCCATCGCCAACGTTATGACCGCCCTTGAAGTGCTGCAGGCCGATCCCTCCATCCCCCACGGCGAGATCTACGCCGTCTTCGTGCCCGACGAAGAAGTGGGCCTCAAGGGTTCCAAGACCATCGACTTCAGCAAGTTCCCCGTCGACTTCGCCTATACCATTGACAGCTGCGAAGAGGGCGAGGTGGTCTTCCAGACCTTCAACGCCGGCAGCGCCTGGGTCCGCATCAAGGGACGCACCGCCCACCCCATGAACAGCAAGAACAACCTGGTCAATCCCACCATTATCGCCGTCGACCTGGTCAACATGTTCGACAGGGCCGAGACCCCCGAGCACACCGAGAAGACCGAGGGCTACATCTGGGTCACCTCCATCAAGTCAGACCCCCTCAACGCAGTCGTCAGCCTCAATATCCGCGACCACAGCAAGGCCAAGTACGAGTTCAAGAAGGAGTACATCAAGGCCGCCGTCGAAATGGTCAAGATGAAGCACCCCAAGGCCGAGATCAGCGTCGAGTTCGAAGACGTATACGCCAACATCTACGACGCCGTCACCGAGGACAACCGCAAGTGCATCGACTACATCTATCGGGCCATGGACGAGCTGGGCATCACCCCCAAGACCATAGCCATGCGCGGAGGCACCGACGGCTCCTTCATCTCCAGCAAGGGCATACTGACCCCCAACTACTTCACCGGAGCCCACAACTTCCACGCCACCAGCGAGTTCATGCCCATGGGCGCCGTGGAGAAGTCGGTCCTGATGACCTTAAAGCTCATCGAGCTGATCACCAAGGGTTAGCGCGAATTATTTTAAAATTTAAATTGATTGCATTCCCATCAACGAAGTGTACAATTATAGTAATATAAAGTCAAAAAGAATTACTGTAATGTAAGAAAGGCGGATACGCATGAAAGCGATAATCAACGGAAAAGTCATCACCGTGACTGGCAAGACCTACGAAAAAGGTGTAATCCTCTACGATAAGGGAAAAATCGTTAAGGTCGGGGAAAACATTAAAGTCCCCAAGGGCGCCGAGGTCATTGACGCCTCCGGCATGACCGTAACTCCCGGTCTCATCGACTGCCACACCCATCTGTGCGTGATGCACGGACAGGAGACTATGCCGGGCCATCAGGACTACAACGAGATGGTGGACTGCTCGACCCCCCAGGTCAGGGCTTTGGACGCTCTGAACCCCTTTGACCCCGCCATAGAGCAGGTCAGGGCAGCGGGCTTCACCACCGTATACACCGGTCCCGGCTCCGCCAACGTCATAGGCGGCAAGGGCTGCTCCTTCAAGCTCCGCGGAATTACCGCCGACGAGATGTTCATCCCCGGCAGCGAGCAGATGAAGATGGCCTTGGGCGAGAATCCCAAGAGGATATTCGGCCTCAACGGCAAGACTCCCATGACCCGCATGGGAACCGCCGCGGTTGCGAGAAACTATCTAACCCGCGCAAAAGAGTACGCAGCCAAGCTGGATAAGGGAGAGAAGGTCGATTTTGACGAGAAGCTGGCCGCCCTTGTTCCCGTCGTAAAGGGCGAGATGAAGGTCAGGATACACTGCCACAGGGCTGACGACATAGCGACCGCCGTGAGGCTCTGCAAGGAGTTCGGCCTCAAATACGCCCTGGAGCATGCCACCGAAGGCTACAAGATCGCCAAGGTCCTTGCCGACGAGGGCGTATACTGCACCATAGGCCCGCTCCTCCTGGTGCCCCTCAAGATGGAAGTCTGGGGTCTCAAGCAGACCACTCCGGGAGTTCTGGAGAAAGCCGGAGTCAACGTCTGCCTCACCGCCGACGGAGCCAACGACACCCAATGGCTTCCCACCTACGCCGGCATTGTCGTAAGATACGGCATGAGCCATGAGGGAGCCTTAAGGGCCCTCACCATCAACCCGGCCCACGTGATGGAGCTGGAGGACAGGATAGGTTCCATAGAGCCGGGCAAGGACGCCGATTTCGCCATATTCAACGGCGATCCCTTCTCCAACTATACCGAGTGCCTCATGACCATCATCGACGGCGAAGTTTTGAGCGATAAACGCGGATAATACCCCGTTTATATATAAAAGCAGAACAACAGTTTGAAAGGAGAAAGAAAAATGAAGAAACGTTTAGCGCTGCTGCTGGTGCTCTGCCTCCTGGCAAGCGCCGTTTTGACAGCCTGCGGCGGCTCTGCTGCCAAGAAGGAGAAGGTCCTGACCGTGGCCTCTCCCTACGGCATAGGCTCCCTGCAGCCCTGGATCTCCAATTCCGACGGAGACCGCTACGTGCTCAGCAACATCTATGAAGCCCTCATGGAGAGCAATACCGGCGCCAAGGACGGCGTGGATTACGCCGCCGTGCTCGCCGAATCCTGGGAGTACACCGACGACCTGACCCTCGTCGTGCACCTGCGCCAGAATGCCTACTGGCAGACTCAGGACAATGATTACTTCAAGACCAAGACCCAGGTCAAGGCCCAGGACGTAAAGGACGTCTTCGACTTCGACATGGATGAAGCCAACGCGTCCACCAACTACGGCGATCTGGTGTCACTGCTTGACAGCGTGGAAGTCGTCGATGACTTCACCATCAAGTTCGTCACCAAGACTCCGACCGCTCTGCTGCTCAAGGAGCTCTCAGATGTTCTGATCTTCCCCGTAAAGGCAGTCAAGGACGGATACGACCTCACCAAGCACCCCATAGGCACCGGCGCGTACGTATGGTTAGACTATAAGGTAGACGAGAGCGTCACCCTGGTACCCAACAAGGAAGCCAGAGTCAAGCCCAACCTGGACAAGCTGATCTTCAAGATCGTTCCCGACAAGTCGGTCGCAGCCATCGCCCTTCAGAACGGAGAGGTCGACATAGTTCCCCAGATCCTGACCACCGACATGCAGGCTGTAGCCGCCAAGGACAACCTGGTACTGCTGCCCAACAGCGTAGGCTGGTACAGGTACATCGCATTCAACTGCAGCAACGAGATGTTCCAGGACGTCAAGGTCAGGACCGCTCTCTCCATCTGCGTGGATTGGGAAGCCATAGTTGATTCCATCTTCGGAAACGACTACGGCGCCACCCTTGCCGTCTGCTCCTACGGCGGCGGCGTGCCCCTCGAGTTCGAGGGCTCCGACATTGAGACCTGGAAGGCCAATTACGAGTTCAGCCCCGAAAAGGCCCAGTCCCTGCTCGAGGAAGCCGGCTGGAAGAAGAACAGTTCCGGCATCTATGAGAAGGGCGGAAAGACTCTCAGCTTCGCCATCAAGACTCCTGCCAACGACAACAGCCGTATGAAGATGGGCGACATGGCCGTCACCTACATGAAGAACATAGGCGTTGACGCCACTGCACAGCCCACCGAATGGGCGACCATGACCGCTGACATCAAGGCCGGCAACACCGAGATGTTCTGCATGGGCGGCGGTTCCGTCATAGGCGGAATGAACATGCTCTTCCACTCCGAAGGCATGCAGGGCACTGCCCACAACAACTTCAACGTGGATAAGGATCTGGATGCTCTTCTGGACAAGGGCTATGCCGACGTTCACGATGACACCCGTATAGCCACCCTTAAGGAGGCTTCCCTCAAGGCTCTGAAGAACAAGGTCCACGCCGGCGGATACTTTGAGTACATCCAGGTCGGCATGAACAAGAGAGTCGTCGACTTCGACAAGAGCCCGACGCTCTGGTACGGTATGTGCAACGAGTACCGCAACGTAGACGTTCAGGATTCCAAGTAAAGTTTAGAACTGTTTAACTGACATCTGTCAAATGCTGCGTCGGGGCCGTTTCCCCGGCGCAGCAGCATTACATTCAACGGCATAAAGGAGACTGTTATGCGGGTCTATATCATAAGACGACTGATACAGATGATCCCGACGCTGGTGATAATATCCTTCATGATCTTCAGCCTCTGCTATCTGACTCCGGGCGATCCGGTCTACCTGATGCTGGGAGCCGGCGAGACCCAGAAGCTGAGCCCGGAGACCTATGAAATGGTCAGGAAGGATCTGGGCCTTGACCAGCCCTTCCTCGTCAGGTACCTGAAGTTCCTTAAGGGCGCCTGCACCGGGGATCTGGGGAAGTCGTACATCAGCAAGACGGACGTGTTTGAGGAGATATCGATGAGAATGCCGGCCACCCTTCAGCTGACCTTCGCTTCGATGTTCATCGCCGTGCTTGTCTCTCTGCCGCTGGGCATACTGGCGGCGGTGAAAAGGGGCAGCGTATGGGACTCTCTGGCTACGTTCATGGCGACCATAATGGTATCGCTTCCGAAATTCTGGTTCGCCCTGGTTCTCATAATAGTGTTCTCGCTGAGGCTCAGGTGGTTCCCAAGCATGGGCATAGGCCATCTTTCGGACGGGTTCGGGTCTTTGATCTCCCACCTGTTCCTTCCCGCCTGCTCCCTGGGCCTGGGCCTTGCGGCGACTCAGACGAGGATGCTCAGATCAAGCCTTCTGGATGTTCTGGGGCAGGATTACGTCCGCTTCGCCAGAAGCAAGGGCCTCAAAGAAAGAGCGGTATTGCTTAAAGACGCTCTTAAAAACGCTCTCATACCCGTCATAACCGTTCTCGGATCCGAATTCGGAGGCCTTCTCGGAGGCGCCGTAGTGACCGAGACCATTTTCGCGTGGCCCGGCGTAGGCCGTCTGGTGGTCAACGCAATAGGAAAGAGAGATTATCCGGTAATCCAGGGCGCGACCCTGGTGCTCTGCACCCTCTTCCTCATAATCAATCTTCTGGTCGATATCTGCTACGCGTGGCTTGATCCCAGGATCAGGTTTAAGAAGTAGGGGAGGTGAATATGATGGATAAAGACAAGCAGGTCAATACTCCTTCCGCCGTCATAGGCGAGGAAGCCATATCATCTTCTTCCTATTGGGCAGATATAGTTCGGGGATTCTGCAAGAACAAGATCGCGGTGGCGGGACTCATCATGCTCTTCGTGATAGTCTTCCTTTGCGCCGCTGCCCCCCTGTTTACGAATTACGATCCGGTCCTGGACATGGATCCCAAGGACAAGTGCCTGCTCCCCGGCGAGGGAGGACACTTTCTGGGGACTGACGACTACGGCCGCGACATATGGTCAAGGCTGCTCTATGGAGGCAGGACCTCGGTGCTCACCGGAGTTCTGGTAGCCCTGCTTTCAGCCGCGATAGGCGTAGTCATAGGCTGTGTCAGCGGCTTCTTCGGAGGGATCACCGACTCCATACTGATGAGGCTCACCGACATAATGCTGTCATTCCCCTTCCTCATCATAGCGATAGCCATCATGGCGGCCCTGGGCGCCAGCCAGAAAAACGTCATACTGGCCCTCGCCATAGTCAGCTGGCCCGGCTTTGCCAGGCTTACCCGCAGCCAGGTCCTCTCCCTCAAGGAGAAGGAATTCGTGGAGGCCGCCAGGGTCAACAGGTATAAGGATCTGAGGATAATGTTCGTGCACATCCTTCCCAACGCCATAGGCCCCATCATAGTCCAGCTGACCCTGTCAATAGGCAACGCCATACTCTCCGCCGCCAGCCTCAACTTCCTGGGCATGGGCGTCGACAGCACCCAGCCCGACTGGGGCGTCATGCTCAACCAGGGAAGAAGCTTCATCCAGCTCTATCCCCATCTTACGACTATACCCGGGATCGCCATCTCCCTCACCGTTCTTTCGATGAACTGGGTGGGAGACGGACTGCGCGACGCCTTCGATCCCCGCTTAAGGAAGTGATAACATGGAAGAAAAGAATCTGCTTACCGTAAAAGATCTTCACACCAGTTTCACTACGCCCGAGGGCATAGTCAGGTCCGTCGACGGGGTCTCATTCAATGTCAGGCAGGGCGAGACTCTTGCCATAGTGGGAGAATCGGGCTGCGGAAAGACGGTAACGTCCCTTTCGATCATAGGGCTTCTGGCCGAGACCGCCCAGGTCAGGGCAGAAGAACTGACCTTCGACGGCAAAGACCTTCTCTCCATGTCGAAGGACGAGAGAAGGCAGCTGAGGGGCGCCGGGATATCGATGATATTCCAGGAGCCCATGACCTCCCTGAACCCCGTCTACAAGATCGAGAAGCAGATAGGCGACGTGTACCGCTGCCATCACCCCGAGATGAGCAAGCAGGAGATATACGACAAGTCCGTCGAGATGCTCAAGATGGTGGGCGTCCCCAGCCCCGAGGAAAGGCTCAAGGTCTATCCTCACCAGCTGTCGGGAGGCTTAAGACAGAGGGTCATGATAGCGATCGCCCTCGCTGCCGACGCTAAGCTCGTCATAGCGGACGAACCCACCACGGCCCTGGACGTCACCATCCAGGCCCAGATCCTCAAGCTCATGAAGAAGCTTCAGGAGCAGCACAATATGTCCATCATACTCATCACCCACGATTTCGGCGTGGTGTCCAAGCTGGCCCACAGGGTCGCGGTCATGTACGCCGGAAAGATCGTCGAAGAGGGCAATGTCAGCGACATATTCAAGGACCCGCTCCACCCCTACACCGAGCTTCTGATCCTTTCCATACCCGGCATAAAGGTCAAGAGGGGAGGGCGGCTCGAGGCCATACAGGGGGCTGTCCCCAATCCTCTCAAGTTCCCCGAGGGCTGCCGCTTCCATCCCCGCTGCCCCTACGCTCAGGAAAGGTGCAGGACGGAGGAGCCTCCCGAGGTCGTCATCGGAGACAGGCACGTGAGATGCTTCTTAAGGGAGGGACAAAATGCGGAATGACATAATTTGCAGCATCAAAGACCTTGATGTGTTTTTCCCGATCAAGTCGGGGCTGCTGCAGAAGACCACCGGCTACATAAAGGCCGTGGACGGGGTGAGCCTCGACATAAGAAGGGGCGAGACCCTGGGCCTTGTGGGAGAGTCGGGCTGCGGCAAGACCACCCTGGGCAGGGCCATAGTGATGCTCAACAGGCCTACGGCCGGCGAGATCATATACGACGGCACCGACCTGATCAAAGGCGATCCGGCGAAGATCGAGGAAGCCAGCAAAAAGCTTCAGATCATATTCCAGGACCCCTATTCGTCCCTCAACCCGAGACAGACCGTGAGGAGGATGCTGACCGAGGTGCTCACGGTCAAGATGGGCATGTCTGAAAAGGAGGCCCTGGAGGAGTCCAACGAGCTGCTGAGGCAGGTGGGGCTCTCGGTCCAGTACGGGCCCAGGTATCCCCACGAGTTCTCGGGCGGCCAGAGGCAGAGGGTCGCCATCGCCAGGGCCATAGCGACCAGGCCCGAATTCCTTGTCTGCGACGAGGCCGTGTCGGCCCTGGATGTTTCGATACAGTCCCAGATCATCAACCTGCTGATGGACCTTAAGGAGGAGATGGGCGACGTCACCTACCTCTTCATCTCCCACGCTCTCAACGTCATAGAGCACATATCCGACAGGGTCGCCGTCATGTATCTGGGAAAGATAGTGGAACTGGCGGACACCGCGGAGCTTTACGACCATCCCGCCCACCCCTACACCAAGGCTCTGCTCTCCGCCATACCCATGCTTTCGGGAAGAGAGGAGAGGGAGCTCATAGAGCTGGTGGGCGAGGTGCCCTCGGCGGGAAGCGTCCCCCCGGGCTGCAGGTTCCACACCAGATGTCCCTACGCGACGGAGAGATGCAGCGCCGAGGAGCCCGAGTTCAAAGAGTGTGCGCCCGGTCACTTCGCCGCCTGCCACCTGGTGCAGTAAACAGCCGCTCAAGATCGTGATCACAAGGAGGAAACATGCTCAAGGAAGTGTTTCAGAGGGTCCTGGACCAGGTCCCCGATTACAAGACCGTACTTGCCAACGATGAGATGGACGCGAGCTCCGAAAGGCTCGCCAAAGAGCATCCCGAATGCGTCGAGCTCATAAAGCTCTGCGATACCAGGGCAGGCAAGCCCCTCTACTGCCTCAAGATAGGCCGCGGCAGGAGGAACGCCCTTTTCCTCGGGGCTCCCCATCCCAATGAACCCATAGGCTCCATGCTTCTTGAGTATTTCGCCGGAAGGCTGGCGGGCGATAAGGAGCTTCAGGACGAGCTGGACTACACCTGCTACATAGTCAAAGCCTGGGACAGGGACGGCATGGTCCTCAACGAAGGCTGGTTCAAGGGACCCTTCACCATCACCAACTACGCCAGAAACTTCTACAGGCCCACCCACCTGGAGCAGGTGGACTGGACCTTCCCCATAGACTACAAAGATCTTCACTTCCACAAGCCCATACCCGAGACCGCGGCCGTCATGAAGCTCATGGACGAGATAAAGCCCGAGTTCCTCTACACCCTGCACAACAGCGGCTTCGGAGGGGTCTACTGGTACATCAGCCGCGATATGCCCGAGATCGCTGACGACCTCAGGGCCGCCGCCGAAAAGCAGCAGGTGCCCTTGGACATGGGCGAGCCCGAAATGCCCTGGTGCGAGCTCTACTCCCCCGCCGTCTACAGGCTCTCCACCATCGAGGACAAGTACGACTACATGGAGAAGAGCGGCCTCGACCGCATAGGCGAGAGGATAATCTACGGGACCTGCAGCGGCGATTACAGCGCCAAGAATTTCGGCACCCAGACCATACTCAACGAGATGCCCTACTTCTTTGACCCCCGCATCGAGGACATGAGCGAGAGCGAAAAGACCTTAAAGGAGGTCGTCCTCGAGAGGCTGGAGTTTGAGGAGGAGTCCAACGGGTCCATACTCTCGGCGGTCGCCGCGGTTAAAAAGTATGTCTCGCCCTCCAACCTCTTCCTGCGCATGATAGAGGAGTTCAGCTCCGATTCTTCCAGGGAGGCCGCGAAAAAGCAGGCCGAGACCGACCCTATGTATCTCAGGAAGGCATCGGTCGCCGAAGAGTTCTCCGCCCTGCTCATCAACAAGTTCTACAAGATGCTGAGCTTCGGAGTGCTGCTGCGCATGCACGAGTCCACCCTGGCTGATATGAAGGCCAAAGGCGAAGACGATCCCGAAAAGTTCAAGGCTCTCGAAGAGGGAAGAAAGAACGCCAAGGCCATGTTCTACGACCTGGCCGAGACCCTGGAAAAGGAGATCAATTACGAAGTCGTACCCCTCAAGAAGCTCATAACCATACAGCTGACCAGCGGCTTCCTCACCATGGAGTACCTGAAGGAGCATTAAGTCGAAGTTTCGCGGCAAGGAGAACAAAATGAAATACGAAGAAGGCTTTATACCCTTTCACGGTTTTAAGACATACTACAGGATATTCGGCGAGTGCGAGCCGGGCAAATACCCCCTGCTGACCCTCCACGGAGGCCCAGGGGCCCTGCACAACTACCTGCTGTCCATAAAGGACGTGGCCAAAAACGGCAGGGCGGTCATATTCTACGACCAGATAGGCTGTGGAAAGTCTCCCGCCGACCTCGACGACAGCCAGTGGAGCGAGGATCTCTTCTGCGACGAGCTGGACGCGGTGAGAGAGGCCCTGGGCCTTGAGAAGGTCCACCTTCTGGGCCAGTCGGCCGGCGGCATGCTCGCCCAGCACTACATGCTTTACCACAGGGCTCCCGAAGGGGTCCTGAGCGTCACCCTTTCATCATCCCTTCCCAGCATGAGGCTTTGGGGCGAAGAGGGCGAAAGGCTCAGGTCCTACCTTCCCAAAGAGATGCAGGAAGCCATAAACAAAGCCTTTGAAGCGGGCGACTTCAGCTCTCCCGAGTACAAGGCCGCCGAGGCCGAGTACTACAGGCGCCACGTCTGCTCCCTCGACCCCTATCCCCAGGACGTGCTGGATTCCTTTGAAAACGAGTCCCACGTGTACAACGTGATGCAGGGACAGTGCGAGTTCGACATCAGCGGCAATCTTAAGGACTGGTCCTCCATCCCCGATCTGCACCGCATGAACGTGCCGGTGCTGGCCATACACGGCAACGACGACGAATCCACCCCGCTGCTGAACAAGGTCTTCTTCGACAACATCCCCGACTGCCGCTGGGAGATCATTCAGCACGGCACCCACCTCTGCCACTGCGAGTACCCGCTCCTGTATAACCTCATAGTCGAGGACTTCCTCGAGAGCGTCGAGGCGAAGCTTTAGGAGGCCGGGAACCGCATACTGAGCCGCTAAAAGCTTGAGATCACAAGCTTGACCGCGTCTTCGACCTTAGCCGCGGTGTCGGAAGCTGTCATGCTTACGGCGCCGTGGTCTTTTTGCGCCATCTCTCCGGCGAGGCCGTTGATGAAGGCGGCGGCCGAGGCCGCGAGGACAAGGTCTTCGGGACAGGCGGCGCAGCAGGCCGCCATAATGCCCGAGAGCACGTCTCCGCTGCCGGCGGTCGCCATGCCGGGACAGCCGGTGGATGAAACGAAGCCCCGCTTTCCGTCGGTTATCAGGGTGTCGGCGCCTTTAAGGAGCACGACGGCTCCCGTGCGGGCCGCAAGGTCCTTTGCGGCCTTCTTTTTGTCTTTAAGTATTTCGTCTTCGGAAAGACCCGAAAGCCTTGAAAACTCCTTAAGATGGGGCGTCAGGACGAGCCTTGCGGGGCTTTCTTCTGCCGCATTAAGGCCCAGCCTTGCCAGGGCGTTGAGCCCGTCGGCGTCTATCACCAGGATGCCCCTGTAGCGCTCTAAAAGCCGGCTGAGGCAGAGCTTTGTGCCTTCGGTGTTTCCCAGTCCCATGCCCACCGCGATCACGTCATAGCGGCGCATGAGGCCCGACAGGGCCTCTTCGCCAAAGCTTACGAAACCTTCTTCATCGCAGGGCAGGGGATAGAGGGTGGCCTCCAGTATCTGAGGAGCGATGAGGGGGCAGATGAGCTTTGGGGCCGCGACCGTAGCGACTCCGGCTCCGCTCCTCATGGCGGCGTTGGCCATGGCGGCAAGCCTTACGGCCCCGCTGTACATGAGGCTTCCCCCCATCAGGGCGACGTAGCCGAAATCGCCCTTATTGCATTCCATCGGCCTTTCCTTAAAGACCGGGGCCAGCATCGGAGCTTCAAGCTTAACGAAGCTTAAGGCGCCGTTTTCCGCGCCGGATATGCGCTTATGACCGTCTTCCATTGCGAAAGCCTCCTATCGTTTTTCCTGCAGGGCCCTGCGGTTCTGCCTTCTGACCCTGTTTATATGCCTTTCGAAATCGCCGTTTTCTATGAACTCGGCCAGCACGTACTGCTCGAAGGTGGGGACGGCGCAGGAATAAAAGCCTGCTCTCTCGGCGTAAAGCCCCAGAAGCCCTTCGGGCAGGACCATGTAGCCCGTCCTCACCGAAGGGGCCATGGTCTTTGAGAAGGTGTTGAGATAGACCACGTTGCCATGCTCCGCCAGCGAAAAGACCGTGTCCTCGGCCTTGGTAAGGGGAGTGAATTCGGACTCGAAATCGTCCTCTATCAGGTACCTTCCCGGCTTTCCGTCGGCCCAGCGTATGTATTCCCTGCGCTTTGAGGCGCTGGCGGTGACCCCGCTGGGGTAGCTGCGGTAGGGGGAGATGTGGAGCACGTCGGCCCTGGTCCTTGCCAGCTCTTCGCTGAGTATGCCGTCGCTTCCCAGGGCCAGCCTGTCCACCGTGACGTCGTTGGCCAGATAGACCTGCTCGATCTTTTCATACGAGGGCTTTTCCACCGCGTAGACCAGGTCTCTTCCCAGTATCTGCACCAGCAGGCCGTAGAGGTACTCGGCGCCGGCTCCTATCACTATCTGCTCGGGACTGACCATCAGGCCCCGGTTCCTTGCAAGATAGGCCGAAAGGGCCCTTCTGAGCTCGGGGCAGCCGCTGCTGGGAGCCTTGACCAGTATGCCCTCGCCGTACTCGCTGATGACCCTCCTCATGGTCCTTGCCAGCACCGAAAATGGCAGGGGAGAGGAGGGACGCGAAGATCCCGCCTCTTCCGAAAGCCCCATGTCCCCAGGCAGAAAGGGCCCCGCGGCGGACTTCTCCCTCTTGTTTTCACCCTCGCTGTAGATCACGAAGGAGCCGCTCCTCTCGCGGCTTTCGATGTAGCCCTCGTCGGCGAGGAGGGACAGGGCGTGCTCCGCGCTCACCACGCTGACCCCGTTGTTCTCCGCCAGTGTCCGCTTGGAGGGCAGCTTTTCGCCCTCGGCGAACACTCCTCCCGTAATGTCTTCTCTCAGCTTTAAGTATAGCTGCATGTACAGGGGCTCTTTGGTCTTTTTTCCGGCCATGGATGCTTATCCTTTTTACTTCAGACCGGCCCTGCGGTCCGATCTGGTATTATAAAAAATATCGTTTCTGGTTATTTTGTTATTATCACATCTGTATTAAAACATAGAAGTACAAGAAAATCAAACAAAAAAGGTCCGGCTCCCGCCTAAAAGCGGCCGCGGACCTCGGAGGTGAAATAAAATGAAGAACAAGAATCTCATGCGTCTTACCCAGTGCGCTCTGATCGCCGCCCTCGCCTACGTGGGCTTTCAGCTGCTGAGGATAGACATACCCGTCGGCACCGAGAGGACGGCCGTCCACATGGGCAACGCCTTCGTTGTCCTGGGGGCCCTTCTGGTCGGCGGGGGCTGGGGCGGCCTTGCGGGAGCCCTGGGTCTCACTCTGGCCGATGTGACCTCCGGCTACGTTACCTCGGCGCCCAAGACCTTTATACTGAAGATGGTCATGGGCCTCATCGCAGGGCTTGTATCGACAAAGCTCATGCACAAAGAGAGCAAAAAGACCGCGGTCGAGCAGACCAAGGTGGCCCTGGTATCGTCCATAGTCGCCCTGGGCATCAACGTGGTACTGGATCCTCTCTTCGGCTACTTTTACAAGGCATACATTTTCGGCATTCCCCAGGATATGGCGAAGACCCTGTCCAAGATAGGCTCCGCCACCTCCCTGGTCAACGCCATAATCTCCACCATAGTGGTGACCGCCGTATGGCCCGCCCTCTACACTGCCCTTAAGAAGGCCGGGATGCTCCACTGGGAAGACAAATAGTCCCGCTCAATACCGAAAACGTCGCAAACAGCAGACCTGCGGGCAGGAACCGCAGGTTTTTTGTATTTTATCCTTAAAAACTGCGAAAAGACGATGTAATATACAAGTGGTAATATGTTCGTGTTTTACGGCGGCTAAGGCCGCCGCCCAAAGATATCAAGGAGGTCAAAACCATGAAATATACGTCAGCCGAAGCGAACAAGATGCTCAAAAAGCTCAACAACGACTACAGGACGATTGCGAGCCTGGAGCACGCCGGCATGAGCTTCCTCGCCGCCACCGGCGAGGACCCGGACAAGGTCCGCCCCGCCTATGACTACGAGGAGACTCAGGCGAAGCTGGCCGAGATAACCGATAAAATAAGGACCGTCAAGCACGCGATCAACCTCTTCAACGCCACCACAAAGGTGCCCGGCACCGGCATGACGGTGGACGAGCTGCTGGTGGTCATGCCCCTGCTCAGCGACAGGATAAGAGTGCTGGACGGCATGCGCAGCACCCTGCCCATGGTCCGCGAGAGGAGCTACGGCTCCGGCACCAACGCCACCATAGACTACCGCTACACCAACTACGACATAGCGAAGGCCGAAGCCGACTACGCCGAGGCCGCCGACAGGCTGGCGAGGCTTCAGAACGCCCTCGACCTTCTGAACAACACCGAGAAGTTCGAGATCGACATCTAAAACCAAATAAACTTTCCGTCAGAGGCCCAAACTCCTTTTGCCTTAAAGCAAAATGTACTGAGGTAAAGGTTCAAGGTCACAGTCGTCCCTTATTCCTTTTGTTATGGTTCACGTTCAGGTTCAGCGTAAGGGTCAGCGCCGATCATTATAATCTGAGGCTCTCTGAGAAAACCTTTGTGTCCGGTGAAGGTTCGGTTTCGATCCGGGCAGCGAAAAGGCCCCGCAAGGGGCCTTTTCGTGTGTTTTAAGTTCAGCTCGGCCTGCGCCCGGCGCTATATCTCGCTCATTATGGGTGTCTCGGGAATGAATTCGGAATCGACGCCCAGATTTCTGAAGTAGGAGCAGAGGGCCATGGGGGCGAACTTCTCGGTGGAGTAGTGGGTCCCTCCTATGATGTTGATGCCCTTTTCCTTCGCGGCGGCGTGTATCTTCATGGTGTAGTCCACGGTGGGGCTGGAAACTCCCATGAGGAAGGTGTTGATGCCCAGGTCCTTCAGCCAGCCGTAGGCTTCAACGCTCTTGGCGCCTCCAGTCATTATGGCGAAGCGCCCTTCGGGGAGCTCTCCGTCATTGTAGAGGTAGAGGGCGCAGCGGTGTCCCACCGTGTGCTCGAGGCATTTTTTTATCTCTTCGGCGGTGGTATAGCGGCTCTGGACCAGGGCGCCTATGTTGACCCCGTTCTGGGGATACCAGGAGCCGTAGGGCTCGCACCCCATGGCCTTGGCCAGGGTGACTCCGGTGGAGTAGGGCCCTGCGCAGTCGAGGGGTATGTGGTATGAGAAGAAATTGATGCCCCTCTTCTTCATCTCTTCGAAGTATTCTTCGGGGAAGGGCTTGTACTCGGCGTCGAGCCTGGGCCTCGCGGGGACGGGGTGGTGGGTGAAGAGCATGACGTTGTTCTCGTCTCTGCCGAAAATGTTCTCAAAGACCTCGGGGTTGGCGAAGGTCGCTGTGTATACCTTCTTCACCACATCCGAGTTGTGGACCTGCAGGCCCTTCTTCGGGAAGACGTCGGTGCAGTTTTCAGGCTTGAACATCTCTTCAAGCCTTGCGTAGAGGAAACGGGCGCTTATTCCGCATTTTTCAGTCATATCCTGACCATCCTTTCATCAAAACTCAAGTTCTTCGGGCCCCAGGTTGAGGAGCACGTTGCCTTTTCCGTCGTAGCGCACGGCCTCGCGGTCGAGGATAAATATGTCGGCGAAGTCCAGATACTCCTTGATGCTTTTGAAATGGGGCTTAAAGTCCGCGATTATCTCTTCCGCCCTTGCGGCATTGTCCTTCAGCAGCATCTCCAGTATCAGGGCGTGGACCCTCGCCATGTCGAGGCAGGCCGACTCGGGATCGTCTATGCGGTAATCGTCTCCGTGCCCCTTGCCGCTGACCCCTCCAATGTAGGGGTGGACGGTGGGCATGACGCTTGAAACGTCGCCTATGTCGGTGCAGCCAGTGCCCCAGCCGTCGGGATCGTACTCGACCTCGGTCATGAACTCCAGCATGGCGTCTCTTGCCAGGGCCATCAGGGCCCTGCTGTGCATGCGGGGGAAGTATCCCGGCCTGTCGCAGAGGGTGACTCCGGCGCCCATGGCGGCTGCCGAGGCGGCCAAGGCCCTGTTGATCTTGTCGTTAGCCTGCTTTATGACCTCCATCGAGGCTCCGCGCACGTAGCTTTCAAGCTTCACATCGGCGGGGACCGCGTTGGTCGATTCGCCGCCCTTTGAGATTATTGGGTGGACCCTGATGTGGTCCTCGTCCCTGAAGGTCTCGCGGAGGGCGTTGATGGCGCTTAAACCCTGATTTGCGGCGTACAGGGCATTGATCCCCTTGTGGGGGGAGCTGCCCGCGTGGGCCGCAAGCCCGGTGAATGTGACCTTCTTGATGATGCAGCCGTTGGAGCCTCCCAGAAGCCTGCCAGTGTGGGAGGGTTTTGAGGTGGAGTGGCTTATCATGGCGATATCGACCCCGTCCATAAGGCCTCTTCGCATGAATTCGGTCTTGCCTCCGTAGTATTTTATGACGCCTTCTTTTCTCAGCTGCTCCCTGAACTCCACCTCGACTATCTCTTCGGCGGGCACGGCGGCGAGGCGTATACGGCCGGAAAGGCCGTCCAGGGCGCCGGGCTCCTTAAGGGCGGCGGCCAGGGCGAGGAGGCCTGCCGCCTGGCAGCAGTGGCCGCAGGCGTGGACCGCCCCGGTCTTGGGATCCGCGTCGGGGTGGCTTTCCACTATGAGGGCGTCCAGCTCTCCGAAGATGAGCACGGTCGGGCCGGGTCTTCCGGTGTCGATATTCGCGATGAAGCCGGGGATGTTTCCCGCGTCAACGGGCTCATAGCCCAGCTTAACGAAGGCGTCCCTCATGTATTTGTGGGCCTTCCATTCCTTAAAGCCGGTCTCGGGATTATCCCAGAGGAACCTGAAGGCGTTCAGGGCAAGGTCCTTGTGCTTTTCGACATTGGCAAGATGCAGTTCTTTTCTCGCGGGATCCATGGCTTATCCTCCTGCCGGCGAAAGGCCGGCGCAAAAGCGATGTATCAGTGTTCGAAGATGTGGACTATTCCGAGTATGATGTAG
>JAFRWQ010000092.1 GCA_017437925.1 Bacillota bacterium | reverse complement strand
TGTCGATCACGCCTTCCTGGAAGCCGACGATCTTACCGGTGGTGACTACTGCCATTCCCTTCAGAACGTTGGTCTTGCCCTCGCCGACGGTGTCTACCTTGTGAGTCCAGCCGGGGAAGACGCCTCCGCGTCCCTCGACCTTCACACGAGGCTCGACAACATCTTTGACGGGTGTGATCCTCACTGATTCGCCGGGCCTTGCGATATCCAGCTTTACAGACTTGATGGTCTCGTCCTCAAGGACAAGGTTCCTGATCTCTTCTTCATTAAGATAGACCACGGAGCCTTCTACCTTGGATTCGGGACCAAACTGAACATCTGTAATGTGGATCAAGCCCAATTCCAGTTTCATTTTTTGGATTTCCTCCCCTCTCTTTAAAGCGCTAATGGAAATCTACAGCGCTGCTTATTAAGGTAAGGTCTATAAGCCGGAAGTCCGCCAGCAGCCTTTCGGGGGTGTTTGCGCCCCTGTCGGGACGGATGATCCTCGCAAACTTGTCATACGTCTCTATGCTTTCGCTTATGAGTATGACGCTGTCGGTATCCAGGGGACCCTTTTGGGAACTGACGGCTATGCTCCTGTAGGGGGTCTCGTTGGGTTTGACGCTGCCCATCAGTGGATGGGTCAGCAGCCGGTGCCCTTCGTGGATAAGGTCTCTGACCTTTACGAGCACGTCCTTGTATCCGCCTTCGACGAATACAACTTTGCGCTCGCCCTCGTATTTGCTTCTGACATCCGGATTGTTGGTTACGATCGTCATGTTTCCATACAAAAAGAGCAGAAAACTGGCGCTTCCTGCTCTGTTAGTAACCTGAGAGATTCTTCCCTTTTTTCAGCGGGAATTGCCCCTTCGGTGCGCATCGAAGCGCTTTCCAGAGTCTCGTCCGACTGCGATCCGTTTACCTGAGAGATTCGTCCCGCATTTTTGCCGTCTGCGGGGCTTATTCCTTCGGTGCAGGGATGGCCTGCTCTCTCGCAGTCATCAACCGACTTCTTGACCTCGTTAGCATATTATCATGCAAAGCGAAATAAAACAAATAAAATATTCGCGGCTCTGTATTATTATTTTCGATAGCAGCCATAGGTATTATCAGTATAATACCCTGACGTCTCCCTGAAGCCTTGTGATCTTGGCGGAGTCGCAGTATTCAAGCACCGCGAGAGCGTATTTTCTCGAGGTCTGCATGCGGTCCCTCACCTGGGCCAGGGTCACCGAGCCGGTCTCTTTTATGGTGTTTTTAATGTAGTCAAGGGCCTCGTCAAGGGAGGGAGTCCATATGAAGCCCGAGGAGGAGATGCGGGTGAGCCTGCCCTCTTCGGCCATCGAGTAGAGCAGCTGCCTGGCGGAAGCCTTGTCTTTTATCCCCGAGAGCAGCTCCTCGGTCTCGGGAGGCTCGAAGCCCGCCTTTTCGTAGGCAGCGGCCAGCCTGTCCATCAGGGCCTGCTGCCCGGGGGTATAGCTCACCTTAAAGCCCGCCGACTTTATTAGGTTGGGACCCGCCTCGAGCTTACCCCTGCCGATGAGCAGATCCATGAGGAATTCGAGGTCTTTTCCGTCGTTTATCCTTAAGGCGCCGGCCAGCTTGCTCCTGAGCTCTTCTTTGGGCATGCCCGAAAGCAGGGCGTTGGCCTGGTGGTACTCGTTAATGATGCTTAACGCGGTCTCTTCAGCCAGGTTTACATAATCTATATGCAGGTAAACTCCATTGGGAAGTCTTACCGCGCGGCCCTCTTCTTCTATGGTCTTAAGCTTTTCGAGGGCCGAAGCCTCGGACATCCCGACCTGTCCCGCAAGTACGGATGGACTCACATGATCCCTGCTGGCGTCCTTTAAAGCCTGCTCAAGGACGGCGGTCTCATCGCCGCTCTCCCTGATCTTAAGGGCTTCAACTATGCCGCTGTCCTTTCTGCGGTGCTTTCTGGGGCTCGCGTCGAGGACTGTACCCCCTCCTATGGTCTCCACGGGGGAATAGTAGCGGATCACGTAATAATCGCCCTTCTTGATCGCAACGTCCTCGTCGAAGAAGAGCTGGGCGTAGCAGCTCTCGCCGGGGCTCACCGTATCGACGCCCAGAAGGCTCACCCTGCACAGGGTCTCCGAAGCCCCGTAATAGAAGTGGACCCTGTCTCCGCTCTTAAGGACCCTCGCGGAATCGGAGAGGAGCTCAAGCTTAACGTCCAAAAGCTTTCCGGGCTCCATGCTGTTTTTAGCGGCGACCACGTCTCCCCTGCTTATATCTTCTTTTTTGATGCCGGAAAGATTGACCGCTGTGCGCTGGCCCGCGTAGGCGGTCTCGACCATATTGCCGTGGACCTGAAGGTTCCTGACCTTCGCTGTAAGGCCTTTGGGATAGATCATGACCTCCTGGCCCTGGCGTATCTGCCCCTGGGTGAGAGTCCCCGTGATCACGGTGCCGAAGCCCGCGATGGTAAAGACCCGGTCTGCGGGTATGCGCAGAAGATTCGGGTCGGTGTTCTTTTCCTCAAGGGTCGGGATCATCTCAAATATCATTGACCTGAGCTCTTCTATCCCCTGCCCCGTGTACGAGGAGACCCTGACTGCGGGAGCGTTCTCAAGGAAGGTCCCCCTGCAGGCGGTCCTGATGTCGTCTTCCACCAGTTCCAGCCAGTCATCGTCGGAAAGATCGGCCTTGGTTATAACGATGATGCCCTTCTTTATGTTGAGCAGCCTCATGATGTCCAGATGCTCCACGGTCTGGGGCATGACTCCCTCGTCGGACGCCACCACAAGCAGGACTATATCGATGCCCCCTATACCGGCAAGCATGTTCTTTATGAACTTCTCGTGGCCGGGCACGTCGATTATGCCTATATCGGTGCCGTCGGGGGCCGTCATGTCGGCAAATCCCAGTTCTATGGTTATGCCCCTCTGCTGCTCCTCTTTGAGCCTGTC
>JAFRWQ010000091.1 GCA_017437925.1 Bacillota bacterium | reverse complement strand
CTTTATCATGTCGACCACGCTGGCGCTGACGCCGAAGCTGGCCAGGGTCTCTTCCAGCAGCCTCGCCTGGGCGTTGAGATCGTCCATGCTGTGGGTGTTCTTCGCTCCCTGGGGCTGTTTGAGCAGGTCAATGGGCGGGAAGACGTACTTGGGAGGAAGCTCCTCTATCTGCATCTGGACGGGCTTCACGTTCTTTTCTTCGGCGGGAGCAGGCTTGACCTCAGAAGATCTCGCCTTGGGCTCCTTTGCCGCGGGAGCGGGAGGATCCGCCTCCTTCTTTTCTGCGTTGAGCCCGTAGCCTTCGGCCTTTACTCCGCCAGAGAAGAGAGTGTCGTCCCTGACGTAATCAAGTATCTTCTGCTGGTTGTCGCTGATGTTTTCGCCGGGAACGGCGGTCTTTCTTCCTATGGACTCGGGTGTGAGACCTTCCACGGGAGGCTTGTATTTGCCGGGCTGCTGAAGCTCTGAAACGGCCGTCTGAGCGGCCGGAGATGCCTGGACGGGTGTATTTGCGGCAGCGGCGAAGGCGGCCTCCTCGAAGCTCTGAGAGGCTTTGGGAGCTTCGGTCTTTGCGGGCAGCTCGTCGACGGGGGGCTTGGGAGGCTCCGCGTTCTGACCACCGGTCTCCCCTCCCTTGCCGGGAGTCTCGCTGGCCGCGAGGGCAACGATGTTCTCCTTCTTCTTTTGAGAGGCGTCCTCCAGCTCCTTGATCTTGTCGAAGAGGCTGAGAGGCTTTTCGCCGCCGGAAGTCAAGGGAGCATTCGCTGCTTTTTCCGCGGCGGCAAGAGCGGCGGCCTTAGCCGCTTCTTCTTTTTCGAGCCTTTTTCTCGCCTCTATCTCGGCGAACTGCTCTCTTTCATCGTTCCTCGCTTCTTTTCTCGCTTTCGCGTTGATCTTCCTCTCGTCGAGCCAGCTCGAGATCGGGGTGTTGACGATGAATATCAGGGCTATGATCATAAGGGCGCCGCAAATGATATAGAGGGCGGTCTTGCCCGCGGCCTTGAGCAGCCAGTAGGCGAATACGGTGCCCAATACTCCGCCTCCGTCCTTGCCCGCTTCATAGAAGGCCTTTAGAGCTCCGCCTTTAAGGCTTTCAGCCGTTGCGGCGGCGTTGACCGAGAATATGGCAGCGGCCGCAATGAACAGCAGGGCTATGGCGAGCCAGGTCCTTAGCGTCAGCAGGGCCAGCTTTCTCGTGAATATCAGGGCTCCGAAGAGTATGAGGAAATAAGGCACGGCGTAGGCCGCCTTGCCCAGTACGCCGAAGAGGAAGCTGTTGACGGGCCTTCCTATGGCGCCGGAGCTCTCGGGCTTAAGGCTCCAGACGAGGAGCAATATTCCCAGAACTATTATGATCACGGCGCAGATGTCGTCGTGTATCAGTTTCTTTTTGTAGAGGGCCTCCTGCTTTTCGGCGGCAGTCTTTCTGGTGCGCTCCTGACCCGCGCTCCTCGATGAGGCCGTACTCTTCTTTTTGGCGGAGGATGAGCTCCTGCCCATACTTGTCTTTTTCTTTGTATCTGCCATATTGCGCTCCCGGGCGAATGTACATAATAAATCAATATATACTACCACAAATAGTGGCTTTTGTGTCGAAAAACTGCGATTTACCACAAAAGAATGTTTTTGAAGCGCGCAAAAAGACCCGGCGCGAAGCGATGCCGCGGCGGGTCTTAAGGCCTGATACAAGGCTGTGGGTTTTCTAGAGTTTATAAGTGAAGAACTCTCCGGTGCAGGGAGGACCGTAGCAGAACTGGGCGCTGCCCTCGGTGAGGTCGTAGATCTCGCAGGCGACGGTGATGGAGCGCCTGGCGAGGGGCAGTCTGGGATCGGCGGGATGCCTGCATATGGCCTGTGGATAGTTGGCGTGGTCTGCCATGCAGAGCTTGATGTACTCGGCGTCTATCCCGCCCTTCTTCGCTTCGAGAAGCTCCCTGAGCCTCGCGTCCCTGGGGCTTTTGGGAAGGAACTGCAGATACGGGTGAACGATAAAGTGGTTCGCGTGGGTCAGCAGGTCCCCTTCGGGCTCGATGATGTCTGTCCCGCCGGGATGTATCTCAAAGTCGAAGGCCCTGGCGTCCTTCGACACCATCATGGTGTTGCCCGAGACGCTGCGCGGGAAACTCGTTATATAAGCCTTGGCGTCTTCAAGGGTGCGGGAGCTCAGCACCCTTCTCCTCATGAAGCAGGTGGGGACCCCCTCCCCGAGGCTGTCGTTGACCGACTGGAGGTTGTTGCTGACTATGCCGAAGCCCTGAGTGTTGATGCCGTCCCTTATGAGCTGGCCGGCCTCGCATATGCCCAGAATGTCCCCTTCGCCCTCGACCGAAAGCTTGAGGATGACGGTGTTGTCCATGATCCCGACACGGTAGTCCCAGTTCTTTATCATGAAGACGTGCCCGTCCTTGGACGCCGCGGGAAGCACCGCGGCCGTGGTGCACTCGTGGGGCCTGGGCATCTTGGTAAGCTCGTACCTGGTGTTGAGCACCATTATGTCTTCAAAGGCGGCGCCCGAACCTTCGGCTATGCCCTCGGCCTCGCTGATCTCGTCCTTCATATCTTTCTCTATACCGGGAAGGCAGGCCATGGCCATCCTGCGTATCTCGTCCCAGCCGACTCCCCAGGCGGAAGGAAGAAGCCTCTTGTAGTCTTCGATCCCTCTTTCTATCTTTTCTTTCGCAGCGGCTCCGTAGACGCGTCCCGCTTCCCTGCGGGTCCTGCCCGCCGCTTCGATGTATTGTATCGTATTCATTTTCTGCCTCCCTTGATAAAAACAGTATAACATCCCGCGCCGTGTTTTGATAGACTTGCGGACGCTGAGGGGGTAAAATAAATAAAACGGCGAAAGGAAGTTATCCCATGATACTGGAATTCGGAATAGGAAAAGAAACTCAGAAAGTTGACATAAAGGACGAGCTGGTGCTGGATGTGCTCACGGCGTCCGAATACGAAGCGAAAGAAGACGAAGAGACCCTCGTAAGAAAAGCCCTCGAAGAGCCCGTAGCGTCCCCTGCCCTCGCGGAAATCGTAAGACCGGGTCAAAAGATAGTCATAGTAAGCAGCGATATAACAAGGCCCATGCCGACCCGGAAGGTAATGCCCGCCCTGCTCGACGAGCTCTACAGGGCAGGAGCCTCTCCCAAAGACATCACCCTCATGCTCGCCCTGGGCAGCCACCGCCCCCACACGGAGGAGGAGCGCAGGCATCTTGCGGGAGAAAGAGCCTTCAGCGAGATAAGCGTCGTGGACTCGAACCCCGACGATACTGTCCACCTGGGCACCACAAAGGCCGGAACCCCCTGCGACTTCGACAGGAGGGCCGTAGAAGCCGACGTCAGGATAGCCCTGGGCAACGTGGAATACCACTATTTCGCAGGCTATTCAGGAGGAGCCAAGGCAATGATGCCCGGCGTCTCCACCCGCTCGGCCATCCAGATGAACCACCGCATGATGGTGAGGGACGAAGCCTGCGCCGGAAGGCTCGAAGGCAATCCCATAAGGGAAGACATAGAAGAAGCCGCCGCCATGCTGGGCGTCGACTTTATACTCAACGTGGTGCTGGATTCGCACAAAAACATCATATACGCCGCGGCGGGCGACGTGACCAAAGCCCACAGAAAGGCCTGCGCCTTCCTCGACACCATATACCGCAAGCCCATAAAGCAGAGGGCCGACATAGTGATAGTCTCACAGGGAGGAGCCCCCAAGGACCTCAACCTCTACCAGACCCAGAAGGCCCTCGACAACGCCAAGCACGCCGTAAGAGACGGCGGCATAGTGATACTGGTGGGAGCCTGCCAGGAGGGCCTGGGCGAAAAGACCTTCGAGCAGTGGATGCTCGAGGCCGAAAAGCCCCATGACCTCATAGACAGAGTCAGAGAGAACTTCAAGCTTGGCGGCCACAAGGCCGCGGCCATCGCCATGGTCCTCGAAAGGGCCGGGATCTTCCTGGTCTCGAAGCTGGACGACGATTTCGTCAAAAGCATATTCATGGAGCCTTACCACAGCGTGCAGGAAGCCTACGACGCGGCGAAAGCCAGGCTCGGCGAAGACAGCACCGTCATCGCAATGCCTTACGGCGGCTCCACCCTTCCCATAGTCGCGGGCTAAAGCCTGGTGTTGAGATACTCCATCCTTCTGTCGATGGCGTCGGCGAGCTCGGCGCATTCATGAAGCTCAGTCTGGATCTGGCCGGAAACGTCCAGGTCCTTTTTGTATTTCATCTCGTGCTCGAGGCTGGCCCACCAGTCCATGGCAAGAGTCCTGATCTGGATCTCCACCTTCATCATCTTCTTCTTGTTGTGCAGGAAGATAGGCACCGCGACTATCAGGTGAAGGCTGCGGTAGCCGTTGGGCTTGGGGTTGGCTATGTAGTCTTTGCGGGCTATGAGCTCAACGTCGTCCTGGCTCAGCAAAGCATCGGCCAGATTGTAGACGTCGGACTGGAAAGAGCATATGACCCTGACGCCCGCCACATCGTTGAGGTTCTCCTCGATGCTCTCGACGGTGATGTCGAAGCTGTTCCTCTGCAGCTTGTCTATTATGCTGTCGGTGGTCTTGAGCCTGGGCTTTATAGCCTGTATGGGGTTCCTGTCGTAGCGCACCGAAAAATCCTCGCTGAGCACCCTGAATTTGGTCTCCACCTCCATCATGGCGCAGCGGTAATATGACAAAAGCTCCTGATAAGGCAGGCTGCTCTGCTTCGCCCACTGGCGGAAGCTCTCCTGCTTTATGAGCATGTTGATACCTGTGTCCATATCGCACCTCCGTATTCACAAAGGAGTTTTACTGTCTTCATGATAGCTCTCAATTGTGAAATCCCCGGGAAGAAGTGATTACAATATCCATACGATTTTTCGATAAGTTAATAAAGATAATATAAAAGCGCGGGGCTTTAATTGCCTCGCGCCTGTGATATGTGTTTTGGACCCGGTTTTCAGACGATGCCCGAAATAAAGGCGCTTTTGAAACGGGGACGATCGTAACTGACGGGTGCTCATCTCGCGTCCCTATAAGCTCTTTAGGGCCTCAAGCACTGCTTTTTCAAGGCTTTCCCTGTCGTCGCAGTTCTCTATGACCACACTGCAGAGGCTCTTCTTGTACTCCTGGGAGAGCTGGTTGTTCATCCTGGCGAGAGCCTGCTTTTCAGTGAGGCCCGAGCGTTTTTTGACTCTTTCTATCCTCACGTCCTGGGGGGCGGCGACGAGCCAGACCCTGTCGAAGCAGTTCTGCCAGCCGGCTTCGAAGAGCAGAGGCACTTCTACGAAGACCGCCCTCTCCTTTCTTTCAAGCTCCAGCATGTGAAGCTCGTCGAGAAGGCGCAGCTTTATCGCCGACTGCACCAGGGAATTTAGCATGAAGTACTTATCGTTGTTTGAAAAGGCGATCTCTGCGACCCTCGCCCTGTCCATCGAGCCGTCCTCCCTTATGATAGAAGGCCCGAAGATCTTTTCCATGTGGACCAGCAGGGGGCTTCCCGGCGCGGTCACCTCCCTCGAAAGGACGTCTGAATCGATGACCTTAAAGCCCTGCTCCCTGATGATCTCGGCGGCGGTGCTCTTGCCCGCTCCCATGTTTCCCGTAAGCGCTATCTTAAGCATGATCTCTCCTATTTGAGCTGGTACCAGTTGTCGCCCTCTTCGAGGGAGACTTCGAGCTTTACGTTCAGTTTCGCGGCGTTCTCCATCTCTCTTACCAGCAGCTCCCTGACCTTGTCTGCCTGGTCCTTTCTGGCGTTTATGATGAGCTCGTCGTGGACCTGCAGTATGAGGTCGGACCCGGGGCATTCCTCGGCAAGCCTGTCGTATACCCTTATCATTGCAAGCTTAATGATGTCGGCCGCCGTGCCCTGTATGGGAGTGTTCATGGCGAGCCTCTCGCCCAGCTGCCTCACGACGAAGGACGAGGCGCCTATCTCGGGGACTTCCCTCTTTCTTCCGTACAGGGTGCGAGCTGAGCCGGTCTTTCTGCAGTCGGCGATGCTTTTATCGAGGAACTCCTTGACCTGGGGGAAGCGCTTAAAGTAGTCGCTGATGTACTGCTCCGCTTCTTTTCTGGAGATCGAAAGGTCCGATGCCAGACCGAAGCCGCTCATGCCGTAGATCACGCCGAAGTTGACCGCCTTGGCGTTGGAGCGCATCTGCGAGGTCACAAGCTCCTGGGGCACGCCGAAGACCTTGGAGGCGGTCTCCCTGTGAATGTCGAGGCCCCTGTTGAAGGCTTCTGTCAGGGTAGCGTCTCCCGACATGTGGGCCATGACCCTGAGCTCGATCTGGGAGTAGTCGGCTCCTATGAGCACGTAGTCGGAGGAATCGGCGGTGAAGGCGGTGCGAAGCCTTCTGCCCAGCTCCTGCCTTACGGGTATGTTCTGAAGGTT
>JAFRWQ010000090.1 GCA_017437925.1 Bacillota bacterium | reverse complement strand
TGACATCCGCGAGGTGACCGATGAGGTCTTCCTCAGCCCTGCCTCCAAGGTATTTGACGAGGCCGAGAACAGGATGCACACCATCAAGGCCGTCATGGTAGCCACCATCGGCTAAGATTATTGAGCTTGCCGACCCGGCGGAAACGCCGGGTCTTTATAGCGAATATCAAAATAATATATGGTATATCCCGCGGGATATATATTATTATTCATATATGCCGACCGCTTTGATCGGCAAGTCCATTTGAAACTGTAATCGATAGAAATAAGGAGATCGACAGAGATGGCAGAGAAAATAGTGATTGCTCTGGGCGGAAACGCCCTTCAGTCCGGTAAGGCGGCTCCCACTGCCGAGCAGCAGCTGGAAGTAGTAAAGATGACCTGCGAGCACATCGCGGACATCAGCTGCATGGGTTATGAGATCGGTGTCGTTCACGGCAACGGACCCCAGGTTGGAAGGATCCTCCTGGCCTCCGAGACCGCCAAGGACGTAACTCCGGCCATGCCTTTTGACGTATGCGGAGCCATGAGCCAGGGCTATATCGGATACCATATCCAGCAGGCTCTCAAGCAGGCCCTCAAGGCCCGCGGACGCGACATCCCCGTCGCTACCGTAGTCAGCCAGGTCGTCGTCGACAAGAACGACCCGGGATTCCAGAACCCCTCCAAGCCCATCGGCCCCTTCTATTCGGAAGAGGAAGCCATGAAGATGAAAGAGGAGAAGGGCTATGCCGTCAAGGAAGACGCAGGCCGCGGCTGGAGAAGAGTAGTCGCTTCCCCGCGTCCCCAGAAGATCGTTGAGATCGAGGCCGTAAGGACCCTTTGGCCCACAACCATCACCGTATCCGTCGGTGGAGGCGGTATCCCCGTCATCGAGCATGAGGACGGGACCCTCGAGGGCGTCGCTGCCGTTATCGACAAGGACTTCGCGGCTGAGCTCCTGGCCGAGCTGGTCGAGGCCGACTGCCTCATGATCCTCACCGAGGTCGACAAGGTCGCCATCAACTTCAACAAGCCCGATCAGAAGAATCTCGAGAGACTGACCGTTGCCGAAGCCAAGCAGTACATCGAGGAAGGCCACTTCGCTCCCGGAAGCATGCTTCCGAAGGTCCAGGCCGCGATCAAATTCGTCGAAGCTTTCCCCGGCAAGAAGGCCATCATCACCTCTCTTGACAAGGCCACTTCCGCACTCGAAGGAAAAGACGGAACCGTCATCGTCAACGAGTAATCGCTTCGCACCGATCAAAAGAGCCGCGCTCCGCGCGGCTCTTTTTTCGCGTTTTTTCGCGTGTGCGACCGGATGATAGCGTTTATTGCGGAAAACGGGTATAATATATATATCAATTGACAAGCCAACCACTGAAAGGAGGCCGCGAAATGAGAAAACTCACCGAACAGGAAGTCCTGGAGCTCCGGGCTTTCAAGACTATGGAAAACGGCGACGAACTGTTCTGGGACCGCCTGGCAGAGATATATTCGGACGATATCGAGGCGTTGGACAGGATCCACTTTGAGAAGCGCTATCTGTACTCCGTAAAATGCATCCCTCTCGCCTATCAGTCCTACAGCAAATCGCTCGCAGCATACCTTGAGACAGTTGACGAGTTCAACGCCGAGATCGGCTACACGGACGAAGAACCCGATCCCGAGAAGCCCGATGAATTCCTCGAGACCATAGCCGAGAGATTCGGACTCGGGAAAGGCGCGTTCACGCCGCGCGAGATGTTCGAGCGCGACGGAAGCGAGGAAAGCGGCGGAGCTGCTGAGACCTTCAAGCCTTCCGAAATGTTTGAGCGTTAGGACTCACACCAACAAAGCATGACACGCGGCTGCCCCGACCATTCGGGGCGGGCCGC
>JAFRWQ010000089.1 GCA_017437925.1 Bacillota bacterium | reverse complement strand
CCTCCTCCTCCATCCAGTACCTCGCCTTCAACTGCGAGAAGGGCCCCTTCACCAACCAGAACCTCCGTCTTGCCATGTGCTACGGCATCGACTGCGATGAGCTGATCGATGTTGCCCTCAACGGCTACGGAACCAAGTGCGGAAGCACCTGGGGCTGGAACGAGTACGGCTACAACGGCGGCGGAAAGACCGAGTACACCTATCAGCCTGAGAAGGCTGCCGAGTACCTGGCCGCCGAAGGCTACGGACCCAGCAATCCTCTGAAGATCGACATCGCTGTTTCCGCCGGTACCAGAAAGGCCATGGCCGAGCTGGTCCAGGCTCAGGTCAAGCCCCTGGGCATCGAAGTCAACATCAGTGAGTACGACACCGCCGGTCTGTCCACCATGACCACCGCGGGCGACCACGAAGCTGCCTTCTACGGCTGCGGAACCAACGTGTTCGGCGACGACATCACCCGTCTGATCGACTCCAACACCGGCGTCAACAAGTCCCACCTCCACGACCCCGTCGTACATGAGCTGATGGACGCTGCCAGAGCCGAGCTGGACGACGCCAAGCGTACCCAGATGTACTATGACGTACAGGAGAGACTCTATGAGATAGGCGGATACCTCTGCGTCTGCACCGGCACCGCGTTCTTCGGAGTAAAGAAGGGCATAGGCGGCATCGACTACTATCCCACCTCTCACCACGACTTCTCCGAGATCTTCTTCGCGGAGCAGTAAATACAGTTTAGACCGGATAGTCTGAAGCAGGCATTCTGATCTGACCATAAGGACTGTTATGATCTGGATTCCAGTCTCGATCCATAACAGTCCTTTTAAGAATTATTTATCCATTTTTTCTGAATTCCGGTGAAAGGAATAAAGTATGTATCGCTATGTTCTGAAACGAATACTGCTGCTTATTCCGGTACTGCTGGGCGTATCCATGCTGGTTTACTGCATACTGGACCTGGCTCCCGGAGACGCGGCTGACATTCTGGCTCCCGATGACGCGACACTGGAAGAGAAAGAAGCTTTAAGAGAGGAGATGGGCCTCAACAGGCCCGTCCTCATCAGGTATTTCGAGTACATGTGGAAGATGCTCCACGCCGATCTGGGGACGTCGTATCTGTCGCCGATCACGGTGTGGGACGCTTTCATCCAGAAGGCTCCCAATACCTTAAAGCTGGGTCTTTCTTCGGTAATATTCGCCGTCGGCCTCTCGCTGCCGCTGGGCATTTACGCGGCCCGGCACAGAGGAAGCTGGAAAGACGCATTGAGCATGATACTGGCCATTCTTGGGCTTTCGATGCCCAACTTCTGGCTGGGACTTCTGCTCATGCTCCTCTTCGCTCTGAGACTGGGCTGGCTGCCTTCGGGCGGCGCGGATCAGGGCTTCAGGAGCCTCATACTGCCGACCTTCACCATAGGCACCGGCATGATGGCCACCCTCACAAGGACCACCCGTTCCTCCATGCTTGACGTCATACGCCAGGACTATCTGAGGACCGCGAGGGCCAAGGGCGTAAACGAAGAGGTGGTCATCAAGAAGCACGCTCTTAAGAATGCTCTCATACCCATCATCACCATTATAGGAACCATGCTCGGCGGTATCCTGGGCGGCGCGACCCTGACCGAGTCGGTATTCTCATGGCCCGGAGTAGGGCGTCTCATCATAGACTCCCTCAACGGCAGAGATACCCCCGTCGTCACCGGCTGCATCATCATGACCACCATGTTTTTCAGCGTCGTTCTTCTCCTCGTAGACCTGGTCTACGCCTTCGTCGACCCGAGGATCAAGGCCCAGTACGCCAACAAGAACAAGAAGAAAGGAGGAGACAAGAAAGATGGCGAAAAGAAAGCAGCAGCCTAAACTCGACAAGAACGGCGAGCGCAAGCAGCGCAGCCAGTTCGGAGACGCCTGGCACCGCATGAAAAAAGACAAGGGCGCCATGCTGGGACTCACCGTAGTCACCATACTCGTCCTGATCGCCATATTCTCCAACATTCTTCTCGACTACGACAAGGACGTGGTCGGAATGAACACCAAGGAGCGTCTGCAGTCGCCCAACTCCAAGCACCTGCTGGGTACCGACGAATACGGAAGAGACATTCTCTACAGGATACTCTACGGTTCCAGATACTCGCTGTCCGTAGGACTGGTGGCTGTCGCGATAGCGCTGGTAGTCGGGGTGACCCTGGGGGCCATCGCCGGCTATAACGGCGGGACCATAGAAGAGGTGATCATGAGGGTCACCGACATATTCAGCTCCGTCCCCAACATGCTGATGGCGCTGGTCGTCGTATCGGCCCTGGGCCAAAGCATGTTCAACCTGATGGTCGCCATAGGCGTCACCAGCGTTCCCCAGTTCGTCAGGATCACCCGCGCGACGGTACTCACCGTGCGCAACCAGGAGTACGTGGAATCGGCAAGGGCCATAGGGCTCACCACCCCCAAGATCATAGTGAGCCATATCCTGCCCAACAGCCTTTCGCCCAT
>JAFRWQ010000088.1 GCA_017437925.1 Bacillota bacterium | reverse complement strand
TCTTGAGCTTTTCGCTGTCGCCCTCCCTTATGGGCCTGTACAGGGCGAAATTCATGGCCTGGCCTATGCCAAGCTCCGCCAGGGACAGAAAACTCAATATATTGGAAAAAAGACCGCCGAGCCCCAGATACTCGGTGCTCAGCACGCGGATGAACACCGTTCTGTTGATGAAGGTCAGCAGGAAGTTGATAAAGGTCGAGCCAACGGTTATCGCCGCGTTGTTTATTGAATTTTGGCTGCGGGTGCGGCCGTTCATTTAAGCCTTATTCTCCTTTGACGAAGAGAGCCTTCAGACCCCTGTAGACCCGGTAAGGGTAAGCGAATAGATAGGGAGCGCGGGTGTAGAGCCTGGTCTTTGGATCGAGAAGCCTGTAGTATTTGGCGTTCCTGTCGATCAGGCCTTCGAATTCCTCCCTGCAGTCTTTGCGTATGTTCCTGTCCGACATCATGTAATGGACCACGTAGAAGCAGGCGAGCCTGCATATGTTGCGCCCGACGAGCTTTGCCTCAGCCGTGTCCTCCCAGTCCTCGCCCAGTTCGTCAAGGACCTCCGCTGTGCGCTCTATAGCGTTCTTTATGCCTACCGCGGTCCTCTTCATCTTCTGGCTGTGCATTATCGACTCGGGGTGCATCCTGTAAAGGTACATGATGTCTTCGATCAGCATTACCCTTTGGGCTTTAAGCGTGGAAACGAAGGCGTAGGACTCGTCCTCGTGTATGATTCCGGGAGTAAAGCGCAGTCCTATGCTTTTAAGATAGGAGCTCCTGTAGAGCCTGCAGGTGACCACCGGATAGAACTCCTTTACCGGCAGCACCAGCTCCAGGCATTCCGCGCCTGTCATCACCCTGTAGGTATCCACCGAAAGCCTCTTGATATACACCTGGTCACTGACCAGCTTCGGGTCGTCGAAGAATATGCGCAGGGAGAAATTGAGTATGTCAAGCTCGTTCTCCTCGGCCAGCCGGTATATTCTGGACAGGCTGTTTTCGACGAGGAGGTCGTCGGAATCCGAGAAAAGTATGTACTTGCTGTCGGCCGCGTCCACTCCGGCGTTTCTGGCTCCGCCCGGCCCGCTGTTCCGCTGATGGATGACCCTTACCCGCTCGTATTTCCGGGCATAGGAATCGCAGATGGCGCCGGACGAGTCGGTGGACCCGTCGTCGACCAGGATGATGTCGTAATCATCCATGTCCTGAGCGAGGAGGCTGTCCAGGCTTTTCTCAAGAAAGTTTTCACAGTTGTAGACTGGGACTATGATGGAGATCGCTTTCATGTAGCCCCCTATTTTCGCGTCTTAAGGTCTTCCTTTATTTGCGATGTGCTTATCTCCGGAGTGCGGGGCAGGTATACCACCTCCGCGCCTTCTTCCTTCAGAAAATCGAACTTTCCTTCCCAATCGTCGCCTATGACGAAGACGTCGGCCCTGTAATCCCTTATGTCGCTGCGCTTTTGCTCCCAGCTCTCCTCGGGTATCACCAGATCGACGTAGCGTATGGCCTCGAGCAGGGCCTTGCGCTCCTCGTATGAAAAATAGCTCTTCTTGCCCTTTTCCCTGCTGTTGAACTCGTCGGTGGAAAGGCCGACTATGAGGTAGTCCCCCAGCTCTTTGGCCCGCCTGAGCAGGTTTATGTGTCCATAGTGGAGAAGGTCGAAGGTACCGTAAGTTATGACTCGTTTCATGATTTCCTCTGTGTTTTACTGTCAGCAACCGGGATCCGGATCGTCTATCCTCTTGCCTGAAGCCCTGCAGGCCAGATCGAAGAGAGGACGGCAGCACTTAAAGAGGGCAAACAGCAGCCTGCCCTTCTTATCGAAGGACGCGGGAGCGCTCTTCGCCTCGCGGAGCAGGGCTTTCGCCCTTTCGGAATGAATGCCCTTATCCCCGAAATGTATGAGGTAAGTCAGCGCCAGCCTCCTTATCTTGTCCTTGTTCAGTATTTCATCGTCCAGCTCCGGCATCCTCTGCGACAGATCGTCGTACTTGCAAAGGAACATGGCGAGATGGTCGGAGATATTGCGCTGGGAGGGGGTCCTGACTATGCTGTTCTTCCTTATCCTGTAGTTGTAGAGCCTGTCGTTCAGGACCATTATCCTTTCGGAATCCAGGATGTACTTGTATACGGTGGCCACGTCCTCGAAGGTACGCCCCAGGGGATAGGGATTGGCGAGGGCGATCTCCCTTTTCGTCATCTTGTTCCAGGCGTTGGCCCCGTTGGGATTGTTGAGCCAGTTCAGGGCCTGGGCCTTGGTCAGAAGGCTGCGGTCGGGGTGGACGTAGACCATGGGCAGGGCTGTGTAATCACCGTAGTCCTCGTCGACCACGGTGTTGTAGCAGAAGATGACTGTATCGCAGCCGTTCTGCTCCGCCGCCTCGTAGGGGATGCGGCAGAAATCGGGCTCCGCGCTGTCGTCTCCGTCGATAAACATGACGTATTTGCCCTCCGCCGCCGCGATCCCGGCGTTTCTCGCTGCGGAGACCCCTGCGTTCTCCTGATGTATAACCTTTATCCTTGGGTCCTTTGCCGCGTAAAGGTCGCAGATCTCGCCGCCTCTGTCGGGGGAGCCGTCGTCGACCAGTATTATCTCGATGTCTTTGAGGGTCTGCCCCATGGCGCTCGTGATGAACTCGTCCAGATACTTCTCAACGTTGTATACCGGTATTATTATGCTTACAGCCTTGCTCATTCTCTGTATCTGCCGTCCTCCGCACCGTCGTTCGCGTAGCACTTTAGGGAATGCTTTAAGACCCTGCCCTTCTCGGGGGGAAGGGTCATGTAGTCTCCGAATTTTATGGTAAGGTCTATGTCCGGGTCTTTGGGAGCGAGGAAGCGATGCCCTTCGAACTCCACCTCCGAGGTCTCAAGGTACTCTTCAAGGGGGTAGGACTTGTCCCAGACCAGGCCCACGGTGTTGGTCCTGTTTTCGTTCAGGGCTTTGCACTCGTCGTTCATGCGCTCCACGAGCTTCCTCGTGTCGTACATATGCCCCAAAACGAAGGCTCCGTATCTCATCAGGTTCCTCTTGCGGTCGTCCGTCCTTATTACCCTGAGCCTTGAGGAGTGCTGTATGAGCTTCCACCTTAAGAGCTGCTTTTTCCTGAGCTTTTCCCTCTCTTCGGCGCTGTCGGGGACGAAATCGAAGGGGAAAACGTCCACGAAGGCGCCGTATCCTCTTACGAGCCTGAGATTGTCTTCCATCAAGATGGTACTGGTGTCGCAGATCTTGCCGTAGGGGTAGACCGTGTCCTTGTTCTCTTCTATGCGTATGAAATTGAGGCCGCAGTCGCTCCCCTGTATGAGGGCGGCAAGCCTGTCGTAGTCTTCCCTTAAGAGGCAGATGTCTATGTCGTCGTCCCAGGGGATGAATCCCCTGTGGCGGACTGCTCCCAGCAGGGTCCCCGCGAAAAGGAAGTATTTTATGCCGTTGCCCCGGCAGATCTCATCGATCTTTACCAGCACGCCGGTTATGGTCTTTCTGTAATCTTCTAAGCTGAGTTCTCTCATTTACGGTCTGTCCCGAGCTGTATTTTATTAATTATATCATATCCCGGCCCCTTTGTAAGCCGCAGCTTACGCTAAGACCCGAGAACGAAGAATTTGTATCCGCAGATATCCCCGCGAACGAGGGATATCGCGGCTATGACGAGGGAGATGGCCCACAGAGCCCCGGCGAAGCGGTTTCCTCCTCCCGCCTCTCTCTCCTTTTCGAGCGTCATGCCCATTATCGGCAGCCCGGTCACCGTGCAGAGCATGGTATAGCGCCTGAATACGGCGTAGCTGAAGGGAAGGGCCGCGAGGGACACCGCAGTCCATATGGCGGTGAATTTCCACGCCGCGGCGCGCCCGTCCTTTCTTCTGAGACCTCCCGCCATCTTCCTGTACTCGTAGAGCACCAGTATTATGCGCGCTATCTCGAGAAGGCCTATGATTATCTCCCAGTAATAGGTGTATTCGCCGCCGATCAGGTATAGACGGGCCGATTTTATGACGGTCCTGAAGTTCCGGCGCAGGAACAGAGCGGTCCCGCCCGCTCCAAGGGCCACGACGCACGCTACGAACAGCGTCTTTTTGAAGCTGTCGCTTTCTATCAGCATGAAGAGAAGGCGCGAGACCACCAGCACCGCGGAAGCACTGTGGAACAGAGCCGCGACCGCGTACAGGGGCAGATGCCTTATCACGCTCTTCCCCTCCATGGTCTCGCGGTAAAAGCAGAAGGCGACCAGGGAAAAGCCCAGCATGGTCCTTATGCCCGATACGGCGTGAAGAAAGATCGCGCCCACGGACATGAGCCAGAACAGGGTGAGGCTCCTGTCCTCCCTCTTAAGCCCGGAGGCTTTTATGACTCCGCCGACTATGTAGAACAGGTTGCCGAAGGTCCAGAAGCAGCTGACGGTCTGGAGCCAGTTCTCGCCGGGGAGCTTGCTCACGAAGTAGGCATACATGGTCCAGGCCTGGTTCGAGTGCCTGAGGGCGTATTTTACGGCATCTTTAAAAGGCTTGTTGATCCAGTACGCTATGTAGGTCCTCAGGCGGTAGAGGTCGGAGGTTACGTAGGGTTTGTACATAAACGCAAAAACGCAAAGAACGGCCAGGTAGCAGGCGAGTACTCCCCTGTACTGATCCTTCTTCGCGTATTTCATGAGCCAGCAGGCGGCAAAGAGGACCGCCGCGTAGACCGAGAGACTGACAAACCTTTCTGTGAAGAACATTGGATGCTGCTTACGCTTTGGGGCTGCCGCCCTTTTCCATCAATAGCTTTTCGTAAAGTCCCGAGAGCCTTTTCCCCGCTCCTTCGGAGGAGAAGGCGCTGTTTCCCAGAATACCGGAATATGAAGCCCTGTCCGGCCTTAAGGCGGACAGTTCTTCAAGCCTTTCGCACCACCGATTTGCGGGAGACGAGAGGGATTCCATGACGACAAGATCGGTGTATATGAGCTCCTTCGTTATGCTGTCGGAAAGCAGCGAAGGAAGGCCCATTGCCTGGGCCTCGACACCGGTCAGGGGAAGTCCTTCGAAGAGGGAGGGAAGGAAGAATACGTCCATGGCGCAGTACAGCGCCCTTACGTCGCTCCTGTTCCCCAGAAGGTTCACGCGCCCTTCCATCCCCTTTTCCTTAACATATGCCGCCAGCTTTTCCCGCAGGGGGCCGTCTCCTATCCACCAGCAGCGGGCCTTGGGATGGGCCTTAAGGTATTCGCACATAACATCTGCGGCAAAGAAGGGGTTCTTCTGATGAGCGACGCGCCCCACGGTAGCGATGACGGTCTCGCCTTCGCCTATGCCCATATCGGATCTGACCCTCGCCCTTTCTTCAGCGTCGAAGCGGTAGAGCCCGCAGGGTATCACGTTGGGGACCACCGTAAAGGGAGCGTCCCCGAACATGGCCCTGCCCGCGGCCTCCGAGCAGGCGAAATAGGCGTTGGCCCGGGACTTCAGGGCGGGGAGCAGCACGCTGTTCCTGAACTCCTTATAGGGGGTCTCGCCCATCTTCGCCGCGTGGCTGTGTAGTATGCGCACGGGCACGCCGGCCCTTTCGGCCTCCCTCATCATGGGTACTGTCTTTATGAGGGAGCTGTCGTGGACTATGTCGTAGCGTCCCTCCCCGAGTATGCGGCGGCACTCTTTAATGTGCCTGCCCATGTTTCTCACCGAAGGCAGGATAAAGACCCTGTCCCCGTTCTTTTCTATCTCGGAGTAATAGGGGCTTTCGCTGTCCTGAAGCAGGGCGAGATCCGTCCTTACGCCCTCGGAGACGAGTCCCCTGTAATAGTTCATCGCGAAGGTGGTGACCCCGTTGGATATATGAAGATTTGTCACGAGCATCAACGCTCTGATCTCTCTGTCCATATTGTCTTATGATCCCGGCCGGGGCGCTGCGGGGCTGAGGGTCATTTCTTTCTCAGAAGCCCCGTGAACAGGGTCTTGCGAAGGCCCGAGGGGATAAGGGACGCAGCCCCCCTCTTGGCTGTGCTTAAGAAGCAGCTGGCCGGGCTTATGAAGCCCTCGTCCCTCATGTATCTGAAGAGGGCCGCCTGGCTTTTGGCGTACTTGAGGCCTCCCCTCCTGCTGTACATGGCGGAGCCCGCCCTCATCCAGAGCAGGGGCTGCTGCAGGTTATAGCCCCGGGCGCCGTTCGTCAGCATGCGTATCCAGAGGTAATAATCCTCGAGCAGGTAAAAGTCCAGATATCCTCCCGCCGCCTTCACCGCACTCTTTCTGTACATGACGCAGGGATGGTTGAAGGGGTTTCTGGTCTTGGCGAACTTCAGTATCTCTTCGTTGGTCTCGGGGAGCACCCTTCTCGCTTCGATCACGTCGGGGGAAGAACTGAACTCCTCCACCGTGCCCGACACTATGCTCAGCTCCGGATGCTCTTCGAATACCCAGAGCTGGAGCCCGCAGCGCTCGGGCCTGCTGATGTCGTCGCTGTCCATGCGGGCCACCAGATCGTTCCCGCAGTATTTTATGCCCTCGTTCAGGGCTTTTCCCAGGCCTACGTTCTTTTCGAGCCTGTGGACGAGCAGCCTTTCGCCGAAGAGGGCCTTCATATCGTCTATGACGGCGTCAAGGCCTTCGATCAGGGGACCGTCGCAGACCAGGACCACGTCGTCCGCGGGGACGGTCTGGCCGTATATGCTCATGAGGCTCTCCCGCAGGTATTCGGGCTTCTCCCTGTAATATACCGACATGAGGACGGAATAGCGCTCACTCATCGTCGTCCGCCTCCATGGCGTTGGTCTGCCCCTCTTCTATGCCTTCGGTACTCTCGGGCATGAAGAGTATCTTCACAGTCGCGAATATTATCCTCAGGTCCTGGACTATGCTGGGGTGGGCCTGGTAGAGCAGGTCCATCTGCAGCTTGTCGTAGGGAGTGGTGTTGTATTTGCCGTAGACCTGAGCGTAGCCGGTGAGGCCTGCTTTCGCTTTAAGGCGCAGCCTGAAGGCCGGCAGGGTCTTCTCGTACTCTGCGGCTATCTCGGGCCGCTCGGGTCTGGGCCCCACCACCGACATGTCGCCTCTCAATATGTTTATGAGCTGGGGAAGCTCGTCTATGCGGAACTTGCGTATGACTCTTCCGGGAGGGGTGATGCGGTCATCCTTTTCTCCCGACGAGAGCCTGGCTCCCGAATGCTTTTCGGCGTCCACTATCATGCTGCGGAACTTGAGCACCTCAAACAGCCTGCCGTTCTGGGTCAGGCGGGTCTGCTTGTAGAAGACCGGGCCTCCGTCATAGGACTTTATCGCGATGGCGGTCGCCAGGAACACCGGGCTCAGCACTATGAGGCCCATGAGGGATGCGACTATGTCGAAGATCCTCTTGATCACGAGGTATTCCCAGGTCGGGGCGTAGCCGTGGACCGCCATTATGGGCAGGTGCAGCATGTGGACCTCTTTGGAAGAGTACATGAGCATGTCGCCGACCCTGGGCACCAGGTATACGGGCACGTCCTCGTCCACGCAGCGCTTGAGTATGATGTTCCTCTCGTGGCTGGGGACTCCCGCCATGAAGACCGCCTCTATGCCGTCCAGCACCGAGGGATCCTTAAGGTATTCCCCGGCCTTTATCTTGCGGTCTATGTAGAAGGCCCTGGACTCGCTGCCCGCCTGCAGGTATTTGTCGATATTGGTCGGATGGTCGTATATGAGCAAAGACCCCTTGGGCGGATGGGTGCTGTAGTACCACCTCTTGGCGGCTATGCACCAGAGCAGGGAGATGAGGACCTGAAGCAGCAATATGGTCAGGAAGGGCTGCAGGGCCGGGAAGCCCTTGTTCAGCAGGAAGGTCACCACGTACATGGAGGTGTCGGCGATGCCTATGGCAAGGGCCTGGGAGTAAAAGAGCTCGGAAATGCGGCTGATGGACAGCCGGTAGCCGTCGTAGGTCCTGTTCAGGTTCAGGTAAAGGAACGCGAAAAGGCCGGCCATGAGCAGTTCGCCCTTGATGTAGAAGACCGAGGCTATGGTCTTGGAATACTCGGCGTTCCAGATCTTGAAGAAGACCAGGGTAAGCAGGGTCAGGTTGACCAGCTTGAAAAGCCTTATTATGAAGTTGCTCGTGCGTTCTTTGTCCTTCATCGGGCCTGCTATTTCACTATGACGGTTCCCAGAAGGTCCTTCTTCCAGGCTTTGATAAGGCAGCACTGACGGGAGACCCTTTCGGTGTAATCGATCTCTTCAAAGGCGGCGATGATCACGCTGCCGAAGGACGCAAGGGCGTTTACCGCGGCCGGGTCTTCCAGTATATTGCCCGCCGCCTCTATGCGGCAGGAGGGAGAAGCGGCCTGCATGGCATTGGCCAGCGCCTTGAGGGTCTCGCCGTCCGCGTCGCCCACCAGGGCTATACTGTCTATGCCGGCGGCTGCCGCCAGGGCGGAAGCCCCCGAACCTGCCAGGGCGCAGCTGAGCTCGGCGGAGGGGAAGTCGTCCCGCTCGCCGAAGAGGCGGGAAATGAGCCTGTCGAGGCCCTTAAAGGTCTTTCCGCTGTTTTTCCTGTACACCGTGCCTATTATCGGGACCGGGGCGCCCCCGCAGAGGGGCAGCTTGTCGTCGTTGAAGCGGCGGCTCGAGATGCTCTTCGCCGCGAACCAGCAGAACGCCAGTCCCGCTCCCGCGACGGCTCCGATGATCACCGGCTTCAGAGCGCTTTTTACCAGGGCTGCATTAGAGTATTCGAATATCGGTTCGCCCTGGGCTTTAAGATCGCTTAGTTCCTTGTTCCTTTCCTTTAAAGTCTTGTCGATCCCGGCGATCGCCATATCGGCAGCGCTCTGCTTTTCGGCGAGGCTGCTGTCGGGTCCCGAATAAAGGCTCTCCCCCAGCAGGCTGAGCTTATGATCGGCAATGCTGCGGTCTATTACTATATGCTTCTGCTCCATAGCGTCTTTGGCCACGTCCAGAAGCGTCTGCACCTCCTCGGCGCTGCTGCCTACGGCATTTACATTGACGGTCGAGGAATCGATATCGGTCGAGACCTCCAGGATCTCGCGCAGATACCTCTGCTCGGCTGAGAATCCGCCGTTCTCCAGCAGATACTGGTAGAACTCGCTGCCGTTGAGATATACGCTGTAGGCGGACAGTATGCGGTTCGTGTAATCGACATTCCCGGGAACGGCAGCCGCGTCCACATACATGGAAAAGCTGCCCTGGTACACGTTCTGCAGATCCAGATTAAACAGCGGAGACTTCCTGTTGCTCTCGACCTGGACCTCCCTGTCGGCCTGCATATCGGCTATCCTGTCCTCAAGCTCGCTGACCTGGGCTCTTTACTCGGCCAGTTCTTTCTCATAGGCGGCCTTCGCCTTCTCCAGCCCGGAGCCTCCCAGCGTTTTTATAAGGCTGCGGTTCCCCGCCAGCCCTATGACAAGGGCTCCTATGAGGGCGCATACCAGCAGGACCCTCCATTTCATGCATGCCCTGTAAAGGGCCCTGCGAAGATCTATCTCGTATTCCTGTCTGTTCATCTCTGTCACCCGCATAATACACCTAGTATATATTTATGCAAATTTATCATATTTCCCGCCCATATTCAAGTGAAGACGGAGCGCGCGGGATCCCGCCGGACATTTTGTTTTATTTTCGCACAAATAAAAGGCCCGGACGGCCGGACCTTTATGGTGCACCCGACAGGAGTCGAACCTGCGGCCTTCAGAGTCGGAGTCTGACGCTCTATCCAACTGAGCTACGGGTGCATTAAAAAAGTTAAGGGAAGCCCTTGCGGGCGTCAGAAATTTTATCACAGTTTTTCTTAGAATTAAACCCCCTTTCAGGCCGGATTTGGTATAATCTCATGTGAGCGTTTGTGCTGCCTTGGCTTGACGCAATATGCTGCATTTGATATATTGCAATTTGGAAATATATTCTATCCAACAGCCAACGCAGTACGGAGCGGCGCTCCGATCCAAAAGACTCAACAGGAGGAAACACTATGTTCAGTGCTGAAAAAACAAATGCCTATATTTCTTCACTCGATCCCGAGCTCGGAGCGGCGATAGACGCCGAGCTTGCGAGACAGCGCAGAAACATAGAGCTTATCGCGTCAGAAAACATCGTCAGTCCCCTGGTGCTGGCTGCAGCCGGTACCATACTGACCAACAAGTATGCCGAAGGCTACAGCGGCAGGCGTTATTACGGCGGCTGCGTCAACATCGACGTGGTCGAGACCCTGGCCATAGAGAGAGCCAAGAAGCTCTTCGATTGCCAGTTCGCCAACGTCCAGCCCCACTCCGGCGCCCAGGCCAACTACGCGGTTTACCTGGCCCTCTGCACCCCCGGCGACACCGTCATGGGCATGAACCTTGACCACGGCGGCCACCTGACCCACGGTTCTCCGGTCAATTTCTCGGGCAAACAGTACAAAATGGTGTCCTACGGAGTTACCCAGGATACCAACACCATCGATTACGACGAAGTGAGAAGGCTGGCTCTTGAGACCCATCCCAAGATGATAATTGCCGGAGCCTCCGCCTATCCCAGATTCATAGACTACGAAAAATTCGCGGAGATCGCCCACGAAGCCGGCGCCTACCTGATGGTGGACATGGCCCACGTGGCGGGTCTGGTCGCAGCCGGGCTCCATCCGTCCCCCCTGCCCTACGCAGACGTGGTCACCACGACCACCCACAAGACACTTCGCGGCCCCCGCGGAGGCATGATACTCTCCAACAACCCCGACCTCTTCAAGAAGCTCAATTCGGCCGTCTTCCCCGGCACCCAGGGAGGCCCCCTCGAGCACATCATCGCAGCCAAGGCAGCGGCCTTAGGCGAAGCTTTAAAGCCCGAGTTCAAGACCTACCAGGAGCAGGTCGTAAAGAACGCAAAGGTACTCGCCGAGGAGCTGCTGGCAAGAAACTTCGATCTGGTATCCGGCGGCACCGACAACCACCTGATGCTGGTCGACCTCAGAAAATTCAACATCACCGGCAAAGAGATGGAGAAGCGCCTCGATGATGTCTACATCACCGTCAACAAGAATATGATCCCCTGGGATCCCCAGCCTCCCAAGTACACCAGCGGCATCCGCGTGGGAACCCCGGCCGTGACCACCAGAGGCTTCAAGGAAGAAGAAATGAAGACCGTCGCCGAGCTCATGTACCTGACCGCCATCGATTTCGAGGGCAAGGCGGACTACATCAGGCACAGCGTCGAGGATCTCTGCGCCAACTTCCCCATCTACTAGGAGAATTATGTCCGGACAGAACGAGGTCATCAAAAAAGGAGACGTAGTCATAAAGCGCGACGGTTCCCACCTGAATTACCTCAGAGAAAGCAGCATATACGAAAAACTCAAGGGGAGCGGCCTCGCTCCCCGGGTTTTGTTTGAGGGAGAGGACAGCATAGAGCACGAGTACGTCAGCGGCCCAAGCCTTAAGGACCTTCTCGCAGAAAGCATGGAGGACCCAGCGAAACTGGCTGCCTGCTTCAAGCTCTTCTTCGACTGGTACGCGGCCTTCAGGGCAAAGACCCAGAGCTGCCTGGGCAAGGCTGACTTCGGCAAATTCATCTGCTCCGACGCTTCCCTCAAGTGCATCGACTTTGAGCACTGCAAGGCCGGCTACGCCGAGTGGGACGTGGCGGCTCTTGCGGCAAGCGTGTGCCTCATGGGAGAACCCCTCTCCTTCAGGTCCCTTGAGATCTGCCGCCTCTTCATCAGCGTTGGGGCGGGAGCCCTGTCCTGGGATCCCTTAAGGCTGGTAAGCTGCCTGGAAAAGGAGCTCAGCGACCGCTGCCAGGCCGAGGGCATAGAAGCTCACGGTCCCTCCTTCAGGTATCTTCTCAGCGCGGTGTCCAGCTGCGGCGTCCTCTTTGCCGAAGATCCCATGGCCGACGTCAGCGCCGCGATGCCCTACATCTCCACCTCTCCCCAGCGCATCATAGTGTGTTCGGAAGAGGGCAGGCCGGAGTGTCCCAGCTTCAGCTGCCTTGAAGCGGGAGCCGGCAGGGTCGGCACCCTTCTCACAGCGTCCCGGCTGATAAAGGAAATAAAGCAGCCCTTCAGCCTCTGGCTCAGTTCCTCCGAAAAGTACACCAGAGAGAGCATAATGAGCCTTCTTTCCGCCGATATGAGCGGGCTGGACGCCGTCATAGCCTCTTCCGAGGGCTCGGGAAGGATATTCCCCATGCTTATACGCACCGAGACGGCCCGGGTCGCCTTCGGCATGGCGGTGAGCGGCGGGACGAACACCCTGTCCGAGGCTCTCAAGATGCTGAGGGTAAAGTACCTTTAGGGCCCCGGGCACAAGCGCCCGCATGTTCCGAAGGCGCGGATGCCTCCAAAGCAATATAAGCAATAAAAAGCCCGCGAAGCTCAGATTTCGCGGGCTATTTGTTTTGTTCTTAAGTTTGCCCGCATTCCGGGCAGCCGGACGCTTTTCAGGTCATCCCGGTCGCTATTAAAGCCCCAGCAGGGCGGTCGCCACGTTCATGTATATCATGAGGGACAGGGCGTCCACTATGGTGGTGATGAAGGGGGAGGCCATCACGGCGGGGTCGAAGCCCAGCTTCTTGGCAAGAAGCGGCAGAGTGCAGCCCACCAGCTTCGCGATGAATACCGTAAAGACCAGGGTGATGCAGACCACGGCGGCCACGGTAAGGGTCACGTCGCTGTTGCCCATGAGCAGGCGGTCCACCAGCAGTATCTTTAGGAAAGTCGCGCAGGCCAGGACCGTGCCGCAGAGCAGGGCTATGCGGGATTCCTTCCATACGACTTCAAGTATGTCCGAGAACTCTATGTCTCCCAGGGAGAGTCCGCGGATGATGGTGACCGAGGCCTGGGAGCCGGAGTTTCCTCCGGTGTCCATCAGCATGGGGATGAAGGCGGTAAGGGCCACCTGGGCTGCCAGGGCATCTTCAAATCTGGTGATTATCATGCCCGTGAAGGTGGCGGAGACCATGAGGAGCAGCAGCCAGGGTATCCTCTGCTTCCAGATCTCGAAGACCGATGATCTGAGGTAGGGATGCTCCGACGGGGTTATGGCGGCCATCTTCTCTATGTCTTCGGTAGCCTCTTCGGTCATGACGTCGATGGCGTCGTCGACGGTGACTATGCCCACCAGCCTCTCGTCCTTGTCGACCACGGGCAGGGCCGTGAAGTCATACTTGGCCAGGGTCTGGGCCACGACTTCCTTGTCGTCCAGGGTGTTGACGGAGATCACGTTGGTCTCCATTATGTCCCCGATCTTGTCCTCGTAATTGGCCAGCAGCAGCTCCCTTACGGTGACTATGCCTATGAGCTTGCGCTTGTCGATGACGTAGCAGGTGTATATGGTCTCCTTGTCGACCCCCGACTCACTGATGGTGTTGAAGGCGTCCCTCACGGTCTGCTCGGGCTTAAGACCCACATACTCTATGGTCATGATGGACCCGGCAGAGTCCTTGGGATATTTGAGCAGCTGGTTGATGTTGTCCCTGGTGTCGGGGCCCACGTTCTTCATGATCCTGCTGACTATGTTGGCAGGCATCTCCTCTATCACGTCGACGGTATCGTCCAGATAGAGGTCGTCGATCACGTCGTGGAGCTCCTTGTCGGAGAAGGCCGCGATCAGGGTCTCCTGCATGTCGGGGTTCATCTCGACGAAGGTGTCGGCGGCGAGATCCTTGGGAATGAGGCGGAAGGTCTTTACCAGCTCTTCCGGGGTCATGGTCTCGTCGTCGGTCAGGGTTTCGAGAGCTTCCGCGATATCCGCCGGGTTGCACTCGTCCAGATGAACCCTGAGATCCTGATAGCGTTTAGATCGCAGCATCTCCATTATCAAATTCATTTCATTTTCAAGTTCCGGCATGTCTGCGACCTCTCTTTCTCTCGTATTCCGGGCTTTATGGGCGGCCCGTCCCCGTTTTTTGATGTATTATAACGGCAGTTCCGCCTTACAGGGCATTGCGCGGCGTGAGCACTGCTGTCTTCTTTGCGCCTTTTTCAAGCTCAAGGGAAGCTCCGCCCTCTTCAAAGCTCTCATAATGCTTCGTAAACTCAGAGACAGGCCCTATTACGTCAAATCCGAAGCCTTCGCCCCTGTAGTGCATGGGAACGACGGTGAGGGCTCCGAGAGCTTCAGCCATCTCAAAGGCCTGATCCGCGTCTACCGTGTAGTGGCCTCCCACGGGGACCAGCAGGCAGTCGCAGCGGCCTATGGCCCTGATCTGCTCATCGCTTAAGGGACAGCCCTGGTCTCCGGCATGGACCAGGCGGAATTCCCCGTCGTCTATGATGTGGATGGTGTTGGGACCTCTTTTGGTCCCGCCGGCGTCGTCGTGACAGCCCGCAACTTTTTCGACCCTGAAGGGCAGGTCCTTTCTTCCGCTGAGCTTCACGTTTTCCACCGCGCCGTGGTCGCCGTGGCCGTGGCTGGCCAGGACCAGGTCGGCCTCTTCCCTCACAGGCCCGAGACCGGGAATGCTGCCGTCGGCGTAGGGGTCTATAACCGCCGAGGCTCCCTTGGAGGAGATCTTAAAGCACGAATGTCCTATGAAAGTGATGATCACGTTCTTACCTCCCTCTTTACGCGTATTGTCCGAAATCTAACACTTTATTATACCACCGAAGACCCGCCTTGAACACAAAAAACGCCTCCGGGCGGGCCGGAGGCGCTGTTTTTATGCAAGCCCTACTTCTGAGCTTCCTCGTACTCGAAGAAGGTGTCGGTGTAGGCGAAGAGGGCCGGGCTGCCGCCGGTGTGGATGAACAGAATGTTCCTGCAGCCTTCGAAGTAACCCTTCTTGTAGAGATCGATCATGCCGGCCATGGTCTTGCCTGTGTAGACGGGATCGAGCAGTATGCCTTCGGTCTTGGCGACCAGCTCCACTGCCTCGACCATCCCCTGAGTGACTCTGGAATAGCCGGGTCCGACGTAGTCGTCGAAGACTATGACGTCGTCCATGGTGATCTCATTGGCAACGCCGAGGTGCTTGGCCAGCTTTACCGAGAGATTGTAGACGTTGGGCTTTTGGATGGGCAGGGGCTTGTTGATCCCTATGCCGGTGAGGGGGATGTTGGCGTTCTCGCCCTTGAGTCCCACCAGAAGGCCCGCGTGGGTCCCGGTGCTGCCGCTGGTGCAGACTATGTGATCGAAGTTCACGCCCATTTTGAAGGACTGGTTCAGTATCTCCTGCGCGCAGGCCGCATATCCGGTGGCGCCTATCTCGTTGGAGCCGCCGCCGGGGATGATATAGGGCTTTCTTCCCTGAGCTGCCAGCTCGTCGGCGACTTTTTTCATCTCGGCCATCATGTCGCTGCCGCCGTCCACCACGTGGATGCCCTCGACGCCCAGCAGGTGATAGAGGAAGTTGTTGCCGGTGGCATGCTCATTGTAGCTGCCCGGCACCCTCTGCTCTATGACCAGGTGGCACTTGAGGCCTTCGGTGACTGCGGCGGCCAGGGTCAGTCTGCAGTGGTTGGACTGGACGGCTCCGCAGGTGATTACGGTATCTGCTCCCTTTTCGAGGGCGTCTGCCATGAGGAACTCCAGCTTTCTGGTCTTGTTTCCGCCCATGGCCAGGCCCAGCATATCGTCTCTCTTTATCCAGATGCGGGGGCCGCCGCCCAGTACCTCAGTGAGCCTGTCGAGGGGCTGGATGGGTGTTTCATAAGGGGTGTAGATCCTTCTGGGGAACTTTGCAAGATTCATTGATAACCTCCTGAAATTGACCGCGGCATGGCCGCAATTACAGCGTCTTAAAGGCCAAAGGCCTTGTTGATAATATCACATATGGCAGTCCTTGTTAAGGCTTTTGGATTATTGTCTGAATTGTAGTTATTTGGAGAATTGCGCGCGGGGCTTCTTTAGTATACAATCTTTGTGCCGCGGCCGGTCTTAAGCAGCCGGGCAGAGAAAACGGAGCTTTAATGGAGATAGGTTTACTTCAGTACTTGATAATATGCCCCATGGCGGGACTTGCGGGCTTCATAGACGCGGTGGCGGGAGGAGGAGGCCTTATCTCCCTCCCGGCCTTCATGATAGCGGGACTTCCGGTCCACCTTGCCATAGGGACCGGAAAGCTCAGCGGCACCATGGGAGCGACGGTCTCGACCTGCAGATACGCCAAAGCGGGCTATATCCCGGTCAAGACCACCCTCTGCTGCGTACCGGCTGCTCTCATAGGCTCCGCCATAGGAGCCCGGATCAACCTGAGCATCAGCGAGCTCTACCTCAAGATCATAATGCTGGCGCTGCTCCCCCTGCTCTTCTTCAGACTGACTCAAAAAAGCGCCATTGAAAAGGAATACGAGCCCTACGATGAAAAGAAGACCCTCAAGCTCAGCCTTCTGGTCGCCTTTGCCGTCGGAATGTACGACGGTTTCTACGGGCCCGGGACCGGGACCTTCATGATACTGCTCTTCGTGACCCTTGCCCACCACAGCCTGGACAAGGCCCAGGGCATATCAAAGGCGCTGAATCTCGCGTCCACAGCCACCGCCCTGGTCATATTCCTCATGAACGGCAAAGCGATATACAGCCTGGGCCTTGCCGCGGGAGTCTGCAATATAGCGGGAGCATACCTGGGGACCCGCTTCTACGGAAGCAAGGGCGTTAAGGCGGTAAAACCCATAATGCTCACGGTGCTTGCGATCTTCTTTGTAAAGATCATTACCGAGCTGCTGCAGGGCTGAGCCCGGCGTTCTGTACAAAACGTATTAAAGCCTGCCCTACTGCGGGAAAAAGAACTTTCCCGCGTTTTTTTGTTCCGCAGCCTCATAAAAGTGCTATACTCAAGCTTGCATCATATCTGCTGAAGACAGAATGAAAGCGGGAGGTACCCAATGAACAAACACACAGAAAAACTGAACCGGATGACTCAGACCGCCCTTCTGATCGCGGTCGAACTGGTGATGAAGGCCATAGGCCTGGGCAGCGTGCCCGTGGGGCCTTTGTACATGAGCTTCCTCACCCTTCCAATCGCCGTGGGCGCCATGCTGCTGGGCCCGGAAGCCGGAGCCCTGCTGGGCCTGGTATTCGGAGCGCTGAGCTTTAAGGACGCTTTAAGCGGCGCGTCCCTCATGACCAGCAATCTGCTGCTTGCAAGCCCGGTCCACACCTTCATACTCTGTGTGATCACCAGGACACTCATGGGCTTTTGCTGCGGCCTGATCTTTAAAGCCGCGGACGCTGCGGACAAAAAGAACACCTGGTGCTGGTTCGTCGGGGCGGTATCCGCGCCCCTGCTCAACACCCTCTTCTTCATGGGCTACCTGGTGCTGGTCTTTTATAACTGCGAGTACGTGCAGAACCTGGTCTCAAGGCTGGGGGCTTCAAATCCCCTGATGTTCGTGATCCTGCTGGTGGGAGTCCAGGGCCTGGTGGAGGCGGCCGTCTGCGGCATCGCGGGAGGCTTGGTTTCAAGGTCTTTGGCCGGCTACCTCAGAAAGGCCAACAGGCCTAAAGTTTAAGGAATAAAGACTTAAAAAGCGGAAGGTCTT
>JAFRWQ010000009.1 GCA_017437925.1 Bacillota bacterium | reverse complement strand
CGTCCTCAAGGGGCATGCCGCAGCACTGGCAGATAAGCCTGTGGGGGGACCCCAGCAGGGTGTTGATCGAAACGTTGAAAAGGTTCGAGAGCAGCTTTAAGGTCTCGGTGTTGGGCACGGTCTCGCCGTTCTCCCAGCGGGACACCGCCTGGCGGGTCACGTAGACCTTGTCTGCCAGCTCGTCCTGCGAAAGGCCGCTCTTCGTCCTGAGTTCATATATAACGTCTTTAGTATCCATATCCAATACCTCCTCGCACAATGATTCTAATACGAAGGCGCTCAGGTTTCGAGCAACCCGCTGTTGCTCTGCCCTTAATTATACCATCAAATTGACATTAGTTTGTGAGACTGCCATTATATAAGCGGACAATGTTTTCGTACGGCCAATGCCGGGAGGGATGACATGCAGTTTCAGGTCGGTTTTTACGATTTCAGCGACAACGTAAGCATGAATTACCAGATGAACCGCTTTTACGCTATGGGAGCTTTTGAAAAAGAGGAGCTCACGGAGATCGGCAGGAAGGCGGAGGATTTTGAGAAGTGGATAGCCCTCTTCACCGAAGCCGGAGAAAAAGCCGCGGCGGAAGGAAACCACCTTAAGGCCGCCCTCTGCTTCAGGGCCGCTCAGTTCTACACCATAAGCGGAGCGAAGGACGCAGGCGGAGAACTTCTCAAATACAAGCTCTACGAAGCCTGCATGGAGCACTATGACGCGTATTTCGGAACTTTTGAGGAGATAAAATATACCCGGGTGCCTTTTGAGAGCGGCTACCTTCCCGTCTATTACATAAAGCCTGAGGCTCCCAAAGGAGTGATCGTGCTCCACGGAGGCTACGACAGCATTATCCAGGAGTTCCTGGCCCTGCTCCCCTACTTCGGAGAGAAGGGCTACGAGGCATATTTCTTTGAAGGACCCGGACAGGGAGAGGCCCTGATGCGCTGCGGCCTCAAGATGAGCCCTGAGTGGGAGCACTGCACCTCGGCGATCCTGGATCATTTCGGTCTTGACGACGTGACCCTGATAGGCGTCTCTTTGGGAGGCTATCTTGCCCCCAGGGCAGCCTCCCGCGACAAGCGCGTGCAGAGGGTCGTCATGTTCGACCTCATCTACGATTTCTACGGGGCCATCACCAACAAGATGGGAGAGAAAAAAGCGAAGCTCTTCGACTACATGACCGCCCATCCCCGCAATATCCTCTGGAAATGGCTTGAAAAGAAGCTGGACGAAAACTACTTTACCCGCTGGCTTCTGGGCCAGGGATACGCCATCTACGAGGGCGTGAGCACCCCCTGCCAGTATTTCAACTGCATAAAGCAGTACAACACGAAGGAGATCTCCCCCCTGCTCACCCAGGACGTGCTGGTTTTGGCCGGAGCCGAAGACCTCTACACCATATACTACGACGAGCAGATCAAAGCGCTTAAAAACGCCCGGAGCGTTACCGGGCGCCTGTTTACCGCTGATGAATTCGCGGCCCAGCACTGCCAGATAGGGAACCTCCCCCTGGTCCTTGAGACCATCGAAGGCTGGATAGAAAAGACAACTGCAGCGAAAGCCTGATACCGGGCCGTCTCTATTACTTCGTTTTTATCATTTTCCCCGCAAGAAGCCCCGCGGCGGACGAAATAACTCCGGCCGGGGCGTACTTTATATTGGGAAAGATGAAGGTCATGTAAGCCATCGAGGCATCGGAGACATAAGTGACCGAGGGGACCAGAAGGAAGAGCAGGGCGAAGACCGCGGGCAGGCCCCACCTGCGATCTCTCCAACGCTCGCGCCTTCCCGCTAAAAACGACAAGATCAGAGCCGAGACCGGCAGCAATATGTACTTAAAGACGACTGTACAGCCGGCCGTTTCGGGCCCTTTCGCAAAGATCCAGAACACCAGCTGGGTGACCGTATAGATGACGGTGAATACGCCCGCGGCGACCGCCCCCGTAAGCCTGTCCCTGCTCTTCACCGTATTCGTGCTCTCTTCCAGGTATTCAATGTAGCTTTCCTTCACTTCGTTTTCCTCCTTTAGAAGGTGATCGAGGCTCACGGAATACAGGTCGCTCATTTTTATGACGCTGATGATGTCGGGGTAGGACCTGCCGTTCTCCCAGTTGGACACGGTCTGCCTGCTGACCCCAAGGGCCTCAGCGGCCCTTTCCTGGGTGTACCCGGCTTCGTTCCTCGCGTTTTTGATCTTGCTTCCTATCTCCATTGCCCGGTCTCCTTTGATGCGCCTCTTATCTTCAAGGCGCCTTAAGGATACGAAATTCCAGTACCGGAATCCATCAAATGCTTTTTACAGGCCCGTTTTTTCGTGTACAAATGCTTTTACATGGGGGCTTTTTAAAGCCTTTTTGCCCGGTTTTCGGCTTCGGTTCCGCCCTTTTCCGCCCTTACCCGCGCTTCTGCTCCCCTATGGTCCTTATGCCGCAGTAGAGCATGTAGAGGGAGACCAGGACCGACCCCGCTCTGTCGAACAGGAAGGAGACCCCCGTTCCGGGGAAGGCCAGCACGGCGGCGAGGGCCAGGGTGACGCAGACGTCCACCGCGGTCTTGGCGCCGTAGAGCCTCGCCTGCACCCCCAGTATGGCGTTGCCCTCCCTGCGGTAGAGGGAGGTGTACCTGCGCCAGAACAGCGAGTTGGCGATAAGGCCCATGAAGGCGATGGCGAGGGCGGGGATCACGTTGCCCTTGTCATCTTCGGCCGAAAGGAAGGTCAGCAATATCATTGAAAGCCCGCTGACGCACATTATGAAGCCGGTGAAGAGGTTTCCCCTCCTCTCCAGCTCTTTTTTGCGGGCCTCATCCATGCCACGACGCCTGTTGGTCACGGTGTATACGACGAGGGCGACTATCAGTGCGAGGAGCTCGGCTGTCCTGCGGGTGAAGTCGGACAGCTGGGTGGAGCTGTGGCCGACCCTTAGCCCCAGGCCCAGCACTATGGGCCCGAAGGAACTGAAGATCACCGACATGAGCAGGGTCTTAAAGCCGCTTTTCTTTTCTTCTTCCATCGATCTTCCCCCTTTTCAAGGCCCGCTACAGCAGGAATTCGGCGGCAAGAAGCACCGCGGCGACCGCAATGGGTACCGTCGCCGTATCGTACTCGCTGGGCGAAAAGAGTTCGGTCAGGGTCCCGACCAGGGCTCCTATGCCTGCAGTAATAAGCGCCTTGGGGGCGCTCATGCCTTCGGCAAGGCTCAGGACGATCATACCGCTCATGAAGGAGACCAGCAGCATGGCGGAGCTTCCCTCCCAGCTCTTTTTGCCGTCGGCAAGGCGGCAGCGCACCTTGTGCTTTCCGAAGGGTATGCCGACGAGGGCCGCCACGGCCTCCCCGGTTCCCCACATGAGTATGGCGGAAGCCGCAATGTGGGGGCGCGAGAAGATCCCCCAGGAGACGAAGATCACCAGGGCGAACATGAGAAACAAATAGAGCATGCTCCTCTTGATCTCGCCCGGCGATTTCTGCACGAAGAGGCCCGAAAACCAGGGCCTGTTTTCAAGCGCAGCCAGCAGCGGATAGACCAGCGCCGCGATAAACACCGCCGTGAGGGCCGCGGCCTGCCAGCTCTCCGACGCCAATATCATGACGCAGACGCAGCTGAAGGCCACGAAATGAAGGAGCTTTCGGAAGACGAAGGACGGGACCTTTGTAAGAAAGCGCAGGGGCACCAGCACAAGAAGGCAGGGCACGATGTACGCCAAAAAGACGCCCAGGCAGCGAAATGTCTGGACCGCCAGGTCTTTTGGCCCGGGCGCGCCGGATATGAAGCTTGCGAAATTGCCGTTCATTGTTTTTCGTGGGAGGCCGGGGAGCTTTCGAGCCCGGCGACGAAGTCTTCGATCAGGCGGTTCACAGTCTCGGGCTCGTCGGTGTTGGAATTGTGGCCGGCGCCTTCTATCCACTCGATGGGTATGCCGGACCTCTTATGCCACTCCCTGTTGTAGCGCAGGCAGTAGCCGGCCCGGTCCTTCGTGCCGCAGATCAGCAGCGCCTGGCATTTTATATCGTAGGAACGGTCCGCCTCGACGGCTTCCGCCAGCATGCGGAATCCGCCTCCGGCCAGGGCCGCGTACCCCTTCCTGTCCCCGTCGTAGGTCATCATGATCTCGCGCATCAGGGCTCTGCCGTAGACTGACTCGGCGGTCCCTTCGCTGCCCTGCTTCAGCAGCAGCTTCCAGGGGTAGCAGCGGTATACCGGTTCCATCCATTTTAGGGCGCTGAGCTCCCACGCTCTGTAGTAGGATCTCCCCAGAGGGGCGGAATCGATGGATATGAAGCCCGAGAGCCTGTCCGGGAACAGCCGGCAGAACTCCTGCCCAAGGTAGCCCCCCATGGACTGGCCGACTATGACGGGAGCGTCAAAGCCTTCTTCGTCAAGTATTTCCTTAAGCCAACGGGCCTTGTCCTCAAGGCTGAAGTCCAATCGGCAGGGCCGCGAAAGGCCGTGGCCCGGAGCGTCCCAGACGAACAGGGTATATCTGCCCGAGAAAAACTCCAGCTGCTTTTCGAACAGCCTGTGATCCGCCGTAAGGCCGGGAAGAAAAACCAGCTGGGGCCTTTCCGCCCCGCCGCGTTCCGTCCAGTATTTGATCGTTCCCCTTTCGGTCGGAAATGCTTTTTCGAACATTTACATATCAGTCCGCTTCTTCATCCAGGGCCTCGAGCAGAAAGCTCACAGGCCTGAAGCCGTCGTTGCAGGATATCATTGCCGACTTCGGATCCTTCATCCAGCCGTCGTAAAAGTTTTCGGCTCCGCAGGCGAGGGCCATGACGAAGGGCGAGACCGTCTCCCAGGCGCTTTCGCAAAAGCCCCATGGCCTCTCCCAGCCGTTGGCGGTGAAGACCTGCCCGAGCTTCATGCCGCAGGCGTGTTCTATGGGGTTCTCGTACTTTTTCATCAGGTCTTCGTAGCGGGCCATGCGCATGACCGTGATCCTTACTTTTTTCATTTCCCGTACCTTTATGTTTCCCGGTCCTTTCCAGCCTCAATAGCGGTTGTGCACCTTTTCGGCGAAGCACATGACGTCTTTGAACAGGACCTCGGTACCGTCGTCCAGGACCGCTTTCCCGCTCATCCTTCCGAAGACCTGGTGCTGGTCGGATACCAGCACCTTGAAATCTATCTTTGCCGCCCGGTCCAGCACGGGGATGAAGTCGGCCTCGAAGCGGCCGTCCGACGAAGTGAACTTCCAGGGGTCGGTGTAGCCGCTCCCGGGTATATGGAAGGTCACGTCGTCCAGCTTGTGGACCCTGCCGTCGTAGAAAATGACGTTCTCCGAAGCCGCCGCGGTGTTGCCGAAACCGTATCCCAGGTTGAATCCGAAAGCCTTGCCGTCGATATCGGCGTTGCCGGAGCCCCAAAGCCAGGTGTTATCGTAAGTCCAGACGCCCCGGCCCCAGTCTAGGGTGCCGAAATCGGTCGAAGGGTCGAACTCATAGCGAACACCGTCAAATTCCATCCGGCCCGAAGCCCGCATGCAGTTGATCTTCTGGTTGTAGTAGAAGGCGTGCTTCTTGTCCCAGGGCGTCGCGATGACCATGCTGTCCATCTCGGGCTGGGCGAGGACTATGTCGCAGTCGAAGGGTTTGCCTTCAAAAAAGCGGTCGAAATGGCAGGTTATGCGGCGGGACCCGTCCTTAGCCTCAAACTTCATCTGAAGCCGGCTGTCGGCGTATTCGGTGACGGAGCCTGAGGAATCTCCCGAGAGCCCCAGTTTTCCCATGGGGAAGGCGTTGAGCACCGTCTCGGTGTGCTCCCAGGGCTTTTCCCCGAAATTGAGAAGCGCGACCGACTGCAGGCCTATGTAGCCGTCGTCTGAGATGGTGAAGGCCCCGGCGAACCTGTCGCTCAGCACCAGGTAGTAATCCCACTCCTTGATGCGCCATTTGGGCGCCTTGATGCTGCTCCTGTCATACCGCTGGACCAAAGACCTGGACCAGCCCGGCTCCCTCAGCTCGCCCTTATCATCCAGGAGGGGCTGCCTGTTCGTCACTTCGTGATTTCTTTCGGACATCTCTTTTACCTCGATCCGCCCCTTCGGGCCTAAACCAGCCTGGCGTTGGTTTTATGCTTCGGATGATACTTTACGCGCACGGTCTGCCCTTCTTCAAGGTCGGAACGGGGATTCGAGAGTATCCCCTCGACCTCTTCGCCGTCTTTCGTAAGATAGCGCACATAAACGTTGATATCCTGTTCGGTCGGGGTGCCGTCATCGACTATCCTCGACACGACGGCTTCGGTCTCTATCCCGTCTTCCTCTATTTCTTTTTTGAATCTGCGGCTTATGAGCATCCCCAGGGCCATAACCGCAAGGAACGCTGCCCAGAGCAGTAAACCTTTATCCATGTTACTAATTTCCTTTCCTTAATGATTTATTATAACATAAAAAGACGGCGCATGTACGGGCGCCGCCTTCTGCGCATGATATGTTTCAGAACACTTTTTCTCTATTATCCTTAACGCCCATAGATAGCAGGCGAATGCCGCCCGCGGCCGTAAAGCTCTCTTACGCCTTGCTTTCGTCCTCCTTTTTCCTGCGGTAGGCAAGATAGCAGCTTAGGTAGCCTATAAGGCTCATCATCGTCAGGAAATACAGCTCGGAGACCGCGGAGGCGATCACGTAGGATTTGTCGTCAAAGACGTTCAGCACCGCGAAGACTCCCGTGATCAGCGAAAAAATGAGGAAGGCAGCCATAAGCCCCGCGCCGTCCCTGTCCCTGCGGAGGATGAAGGCCGTATACATGCAGTAGGTCAGGAATATCATCAGCATTCCGCCGAAGCTCAGCACCCCGTGCCACACGTTTTCAGGCGTCATGGTCTTGCCGTCGCTGGGCATCATCCACATGGCGCCCAGGTAGAGCACCGCGCAGGAAAGTATCATTGATACCCTGCAGGCCCTTTTCTGCCCTTCGCTGATGCCGCTGAGCCTGTGGGCGAGGAAGAAGGCGCCCAGCATGGGGATGAACATCGCGGCCATGGCGATGAATATCCTAAGGGCCGAGCCCGAATACCATATCATGCGCGAAAGCGAAGCGAATACGGCGGTCTCGTCGCTGGATATGACGCTCCCCCAGGCGAGCAGGGGAGACAGCACGAAGGTGAACAGGGTCAGTATCCTGAGTTTATCCGAATCGTTTTTCATATGTTCCTCCCTATTTCTCTTCAAAGTCCGTCATGCGCTTTTCGAAGCGGAACATCCCGCCCTGATCCTCCCCGCCGAAACCGTTCTCCCCGCCGGTCTCCGGATCTTCCGGATCGGGGTGATGGTTGTTGAAGAACTCCACGATGTGGAAGCCGCATTTGTTGACGTAGAAGTGTATGTTCCTCGTTTCAAAGTAGGGAGTGCAGGTCTCCCAGACCTTTGTTTCGGGGTAAAGCCGCTCGACCTCCTTCCAGGCGGCGGTGCCGACTCCCCTGCTGTGGGCGGTGGGAGTGACGAACAGGAGCTCCAGGCGGTTGCGCCCCGTCTCTTCGTCTATCCTAAGCACCAGCCCTCCGACCTTCCTGCCGTCTTCGCGTATCCTGTAGGCAGTGCCCTCGTCGATGCAGCGCTCTACGGTCGCCCGCGAGATGATCTCGCCGTCCTCTTCGAAGTGGCTGTCCCTCTCTCCGAATTCCTCCATCGCCCCGTATTTGAACGCCCGTTGATTATCGAGGACGAACTGCTCGCGGTCGTCCAGGGTCAGGGGAGTAAGTGTGATCTTTGCCATTTGTATGCCTCCTTCAACAAAAACGCCCGGCAACAAAAGGCCTTATCGCTAAAGCCAAATGTTCCGAGCTCACTCGACATCTTATCCGACAGGCGGCCTGCAAAGCAAAAGCTTTACTATCCCCTACGCTACGGCGTACTGTCCTCCGATGACCGGTATTCAATTTGTTTGTTAATTATATCATTAATGGCGGCCCATTGCAAGAGAAGGCGGACCAGCCCTAATTCCGGACAGGGGAACAGGCCGGCTGTCCGCCCTGCGGCGCGGCCTATCCCTTCCTTACGGTCTCCCGCACTATCCTGTCGATCAGACCCTCGCGCCCTCCGGCGCTTTCAGGCACGGCAGCTGCGGTATACCACTGTCCGGGATAGTCCCAGTGCTGCTGAAAGTAGGCTTCGACCGGATAAGGGTCGTAAACGGAGCGGGCCCCGGGCATTATCCTCTGCACTCTTTCCAGGGCCTCCTCGTGTATCCTCTCCCTGAATTCGGTCGCGGCCTTGAGATCCTCTCCGCTGTAAAGGGCGATCTCCTCCTCCGGCGCCTCTTCAAGGATCACGCCGCAGTACTTTTTCAGCAGCTCGGCCAGCGAAGGGCGGTCCGGATCCAGCCAGTACTCCCTGCCGTCCGGGCTCCTGCTTATGAGGTAATGATCGTAAAGCTCGCGGCGCAGAGCCGCGGGATCGCCGAAGCTGTGCAGTTCATCGAGCAGCGCGCTGAACTCAGCCTCGGTATATCTACGGCCTGAGGGAATATGCTCCGACAGCCACACCAAAGCTTCGATCTTTTTCCTTCTCTTTGAGGGCAGCCTCACGAGCCTGCCCTTTTCAACGAGACCCTTAAGCTCATAAGCGTTCATCTTGCCTTCCGCCTTCTCCGTCCGATATATGCGTTAAAACTCCTTTTTCTCGATGACCCTTACCGCCCATAGATAGCAGGCGAATGCCGCCAGCGCGCATACAGCGCTTATCGCAAGAAGCACGAGCACCGGCGGGATGCTGTCCAGGAAGCCCGCGAACTCCGCCGCGGAACTTAGCTCTCCGCCGTTAAGGTGCTTTGCCCCGAATACGGCCACCGCGATGATGCCGAATATGACGAACAATACTATCCTGCTCTTTTCCGGACCGTATTTGAGCAGCAGCGGGACCATAAACGCGGCCGAAAGGAATATGACGGGGATCACCGCCAAAAGCATGGGCAGCTCCCCGATAATGTCCGCTCCGCTGTGGCGCACCGCGCTGATGAGCCCGTACATCACGATCCCGACGCACCATGCCGCCGCTTCCATCAGGAGGCAGAACAGGTACTTTTCCCTGATATAGGTCTTCCTCTCGAAGGGAAGGGTCATGAGGAAGGCGAATCCGTTGTCGAATTCGTCGTAGCTCAGGGTCCCGATCGCGACTATCATCATGAGCATCGTGAGATACGAGACCAGGAAGGCCCCGTCCGCGGACATCCCCATGATGAGAGCAACGCAGAAGAAGATCAGAAGAGTCTGTTTTCTGCAGAGAGTGAGCCGCAGATCCTTTTCCAATAGTCCTCTCATCTTACTTGCCTCCCGTCATCATCAGGATCAGATCGTCCACCGTGCCGTTCTCGGCCACGATGCCCGGATAGTTCTCAAGGTAAAACTGCTTCGCGTTGGTGAAGCACCGGTATCCGAAGCTGTCCTTCTTCGCTTTGAGGATGTATTCCCTGTCGAGCTTTTCGTAAGTCTCCTCATCCACCTTGAGGACGGCGTAGTCGCTGAGTATGGTGTCGGTATCCTCGTGAAGGACTATCCTGCCGTCATCGATGAGATAGATATCGTCGCAAAGGCCTTCAAGATCCGATGAGATATGCGAGGTCAGCAGGACGCAGCAGCGCTCGTTTTCGAGCAGATAGCGCCTCAGCATATCGAGCACCTCGTTCCTCGCCTCTACATCGAGTCCCGCCGTAGGCTCGTCCATGACCAGCAGGTCCGCCTTGTGGCTTATGGCGGCGAGCACCCTGAGCTTTGCGCGCATGCCCGTTGAGAAATCCTTTATGCTCTTGTTCAGCGGGAGCCCCTGCGAAGCGCAGCTCTCCCTGAAGAACGCCTCATCGAAGGTCGTGTACATCTTTCTCAGTATGTGTATGACGTCTTCGACCTTGAGATACGAGCTGAAGCCGGAATCGGAGAGCGCGGCCCCGATGCGGTCCTTGTCCTTTTGCGTGAGGCTGCCGGCTTCTTTGCCGTTCACGCTCACATGCCCTCCGTCGGGCCTTATGAGGCCCAGTATCGCCTTTATGGTCGTGCTCTTGCCGGCGCCGTTCCTGCCCACCAGGCCGGTAACGGTCCCGTCCGGGATCTCCATGGAGACATCCAGGCGGAAATCCCCGTAGTTTTTCACAAGTCCGTCTATTTTTATCATTGCTGATCCTCCAGTATGATCTCAACGATCTCAAGGATCTCTTCTTTGGTGAATCCGAGCGCCGAGGCGCGGGCCAGGGCGGACGCGATGCCGTCCTCCGCGTCTTTTCTTCTCGCTTCTGAAGCGAGCTTAAGGTCGGCCGCGGCGACATAGGTGCCCTTACCGTGCACGGTCACGACGAAGCCCTCTTCCTCGAGCCTGTCGTAGGCCTTCTTGACCGTCAGGGCGCTGATGCGAAGCTCTGCGGAAAGCGTTCTGACAGAGGGAAGTATCTCGCCTTCTGCGAGCCTGCCGCTTATGATCTCGTTCTTCACCTGATCCGTAAGCTGTTCGTATATGGGTATCATCGAGGAGTTGTTTAAAATGATATGCATATCCTGTCCTCCGCAAACAGTGTATAACAGTATAGAACTGTTGTCAACTGTTATATGCTGTTTATCAGCTTTTTTTCGGACAAAAGAAAAACCGGTCCGCCTTTTGCGCGGCAGACCGGTACTCTTATCTTTTTTTCCGCTGCAGGCAGCCGGAGCGTAATATCTAAACCGCTCTCTTTCGGAAAAACAGCGCCAGAGCGACGCAGACCGCGATGGCTGCGGCGAAGGGTATCGCAATTATGAAAGCGGTGTCCGCAGGAGCGCTGTAGCCCGCGTACTTTATACCCCACAGCATATCGCAGTAATTGAAGGCGACGACGGCGCACATCACGTCGGACAGAAGTACCGCCAGGATCCAGAACACAGCAGACAGTTTTTTCATAGATGGACCTCCTTATTTGTCGTGTGAGCTTTTAAGGAGCAATGCAGCGCCGCCGATGACCGCCGCGAGGCTGACTATGAGGAAGATGCCGTTTCCGTCCAGGGTGACCGCGGAAGACTCCCCTATGCGTTCCGACGCCGAGGGCATGAATACCGAAACAACGCCCCACGCGAGCTGCTCCTGCGAGAGACCGGACTTTTTTCTCAGTTCATACAGTTTTTCTGAAAGCGCCATCTCCCGCTCCTTTCATCCCGGTCATATCCCGCCCAGAGGCTTAGTGTACGTTTCGCCCTTCCTCTCCCTCTTGATGAGCCTCAGGCCGCGTATCAGTATGAAGAGCTCGATGAAGATCAGTATGAAGGGGACGAAGACCAGGTTGTCGTTGATGGCCTGGAATTCCTCGGCCAGCGAGAAGTCGTACATGCCGTGGAGCAACAGGGGGACCGCGATCGCTTTGAACCTGTAGGACTTCCTGCCTTCGTACAGCGACTTTCCGATAATGCGGCCCATCAGCATGCCGTAGGCGGGATGGCCCATGGTGAAGCCGCGCACCAGTATCTGGATGACGTTGGACTCGATAAGATAGACCACGGTCTCTATGACCTGAAACCCTATGCCGACTATGGCGCAGAAGGCCATGCAGTCGAGCCGGGACACGGTCTCGCGGTTCTTCTTTATCACCTTGTTCGCGGTATGGTACTTGACCAGCTCCTCGACGAAGGCCGCTATGACGAAGGCTTTAAAGGCCTCCTTGAGCAGTGGCCTTTCCTGGGCAAGCCCGCTGATGCCCCAGACTATGTTTATGGTCAGGGCGAGGAGAGCGACTCCGACCGAGCAGAAAATGCCTTTTATGAGCAGGCGCCTGCAGTTTGAGCGGTACCCGGGATCCTCTTTTCTCAGATTCCTCAGGTATATGAACAGCAGTATCGACGGTATATAGCTGATGATAAGGCTGACTAATAAGACTATGTTTCGATCACCTCTTATTTCTTGTGCGGGCAGTTAAACTCTAAAGCCTCCGGCAGGCCGCGAAATGCCCGGGAGCGATCTCTTTGAGCGGGGGGACGGACTCTCTGCAGGCGTCTTCGGCCAGCTCGCAGCGGTCGGCGAAGGGGCAGCCGGCCTGCGGAGCCGGGCTTAAAGCCGCGCTGCTTGGGCGTATCTCGGCCGAGCGCAGGCGGCTTGCCCCGGGGTCGGTGACGGGGACCGAGCGGAGCAGAAGCTTTGTGTAGGGATGGGCGGGATGGTCTATTAGCTCATCCGCATCGGCAAGCTCCATGAAGTGCCCCATATACATCACCGCTATGCGGCTCGAGATGTGGCGCACGACGGCCAGGTCGTGGGAGATGAAGAGGTAGCTCAGGCCCCTCTCCCGCTGCAGCCTTTCGAGCAGATTGATGATCTGGCTCTGGTACGAAAGGTCCAGGGCCGAAACCACCTCGTCGCAGACTATGAATTCGGGGTCCAGAGCCAGAGCGCGGGCGATGCTCACCCTCTGCTGCTGCCCGCCGGAAAGCTCCGAAGGAAGGCAGTCGGCATACTGCATGCTGAGGCCCACCTCGCCCATGAGGCGCTCCGCCAGCTCCCGGAGCTCCTGTTTGGAATCGTTCAGCCGGTGGATGCGGGGACCTTCTGTTATGATGTCGCGGACCCGGGTGCGGGGATCAAGGGAACCGTAGGGGTTCTGAAAGACTATCTGCAGTTTTTTCCGCAGGGGCCTGAGGTCGCGCGTCTCAAGTATGTTCTTCCCGCGGTAAAAGACGCGGCCGCTGTCGGGCTCCGCAAGGCGCAGCACCGAGTGGCCCAGGGTGGTCTTGCCGCAGCCCGATTCCCCGACCAGGCCCAGGGTCTCGCCTTCGCCTACGGTAAAGCTGACGCCGTTTACCGCGGCAAGGGGAGGGGCTCCCCTCTTCCTTGAGGAAAAGCTCTTGACGAGGTCCTCAACGCGAATAAGCTCAGACATCGGCTCCGCCTCCCTTCGCTGTGAGGTGGCAGGCGGCGCTGTGGCCGCTTCCCAGGTCGGTCATTTCGGGCCTCGTTTTAAGGCATTCGTCAAAACAATACGGGCAGCGGGGGGCGAAGACGCAGCCCTCCGGCAGTTTTATGGGGTCTATTGGTTCGCCCTCCAGGGCCGCAAGGGGTCCTTCTCCCCTGTCGTCAAGGCGGGGTATGGCGCTGAGGAGCGCCTTCGTGTAGGGATGGACAGCCCCCTTGTAGATCTCCCGAACGCCGCAGCTCTCCATGACGAAGCCTCCGTACATGACGGTGACCCGGTCGCATAGCCGGGCGACAACGCCCAGGTCGTGGGTTATGAAAAGGACGGACATTCCCCGCTCTTCCTTAAGGCGCCGGATGAGCGAGAGTATCTCCTCCTGTATGGTAACGTCCAGGGCCGTGGTCGGCTCGTCGGCGATGAGCAGCTGGGGATCGCAGAGCAGGGCCGCGGCTATCATCACCCGCTGGCACATCCCCCCCGAGAGGGAATCCGGATAGCGGCGCATCACGTCCTCGGGATCGCGTATGCCCATGCCCGCGAGCATCTCGACGCTTCTTTTCCACGCGTCTTTTTTGCTTATTTCTGGCGAATGGCTGCGCAGCACCTCGGTTAGGAAGCTTCCCACGGTAAACAGGGGGTCGAGGGCCGTCATCGGATCCTGAAAGACCATGCTGATCTCGCTGCCGCGTATGCCTCTCAGTTCCTTTTCACCAAGAGACAGCAGGTCCCTGCCGCAAAAGACTGCGGACCCGGCCTCAACCCTGCCGTTTGCGGCAAGAAGGCCCAGCACGGCGTAGGCGCTGACGCTCTTTCCGCTGCCCGACTCTCCAACTATGCCGGTCACTTCTCCTCTGCGCACCGCAAAAGAGCCGTCGCTTACCGCCCGCACGCTGCCGCGCGGAGTGCTGAAGCTCACCTTAAGACCTTTTACCTCGAGAAGGACGTCCTTACCGCTCATGGGCACCTCCGTCCGCGCTGAGGCTGTCCCTTATGCCGTTGCCCACGAGATAAAGGCAGATTATGCACAGGGTTATGGCGAGCGCGGGTATCAGCGAAAGATGCGGCATGGTGCGCAGCTGCTTTCTGCCCATGTCAAAGAGCATGCCCCACTCGGGCCTCGGAGCTCCTATGCTGACGCCTATGTAGCCCAGTACGGTGCAGGTGGTGAGGGCGTCGGCCACCGAAGTCGTTGCCTGGACCGCCGCGAGGGGCATCACATTGTGTATCACATGCTCTTTTATGATGTGCAGGGGACCCGCGCCCAAAGCCCTTGAAGCCGCAACGTAGGAGCTCGCGCCTATCTCAAGGACCGCGGCTCTCACTATCCTTGCGAAGGGCGGGATCCCGGCAATGGCTATGCCGAAGAGGAAATTGCCCTTGCCCATGCCGAGAAGATAATCGAAGACTATAGCGAGAAGAAGGCTGGGGACCGAGGATATCGCGTCCATGATGCGCATGCCTATGCTGTCGGTGAGGCCTCCGGCGTAGCCGCAGAGTATCCCGACGGCAGTGCCGGCAGCCGCTGCTATGAGGCCCGTCAGGAAGGCGACCGAGAGGGTTATGCGCCCGCCCCAGGCCATGCGCGTAAGAAGGTCCCGTCCCAGATAGTCGGTGCCGAAGAGATGCTTTGCCGACGGCATCTGGTACCGGTCCGGAGTGTTGATCTCCCAGTACCTGTAGGGGGAGACAAAGGGATAGATGACGCAGAAGAGTATTACCGCCAGAAGGACAACTGCGGCGGCAGCGGCGGCGCGATCGCGAAGGAATGAGCGGTTCTTCTTCATGCTCTCACCTCCCTCCCCTTCTGCGCAGGCTGCTGCCGAAGCTGAGACTCTTGCGCAGAGAAGGATTGACCAGCACGAAGAGCAGGTCTGTGATCACCCCGCAGGCGCTCATGATCAGAGCCACGATGGTGACGCAGCCCATGAGGGTAGTGGTGGCGCGGCTTCCGACGGCGCCGATTATGCAGGTGCCGAGCCCGCGGAGGTTGAAAAAGCGCTCCACTACGATGGAGCCGCAGATCAGATTGGCGCAGACGGTGTTGAACACCGAAAAGGCGGGGATCAGGGCGTTTTTAAGGGCGTGGCGGAATATCACGCTGCCCCTGCTGAGCCCCAAGGACCTGAGAGAAAGTATGAAAGGCTTGTCAAGGACCTCGGCCATCCCGGCTCTGGTCACCTTGGCTACGTTGGCCGCCCCTATGACGGCGAGGGTCGCGAGGGGTATCAGATGATCGGCAGGGTCCTGCAATGTCACGTGGACCCATCCCAGGTGCAGTGCGAAGAAGAGCACCAGCCCCAGCGCCAGGCAGAAAGAAGGCAGAGCCGAGAAGAAAGTGGTGAGGGACGTGATGAGGCTGTCCTGCCAGCGCCCGCGTCGGCAGGCCGCGAGAACGCCCAGGGGCAGGCCCAGAAGGTAGGTCGCGGCGACTCCTATCCCGGTCATCCTGAGAGTCACCGCCGTTCTCTTGAGCAGATCCTCGGTCAGAGGAGAATTGTATGAATCGTTGACGCCGAAATCGCGGCATACGAAGACCCTGTAGCAGTACTTGCCGTACTGCTGCAGCAGGCTGAGGCGGGGAGCCCCGTAAACGTCGTCCTCGTACCTTATCATGCGCGAGGTATCGGTGCCCATCAGGGAGGCCATCAGCACGAAGACCAGCAGTATGACCGCCATGACGGTGGGGATCACGAGCAGTATCCTTTTGCAGAAGTATCCGAACATTAAACCCCCAAAACAGTTTGATCCAAACCATTATATGTTAAAAAACGCCGGAATACAACTTCCGGCGTTTAAACAGCGAAGGGAAGACCTTCGGCGTCACTTCCACATCCACACGATAATATGCTCCGATACCGTCATGCCCAGCTTTTTCTGCAGGGCGAGAGAAGCGCGGTTATCCTTTTCGACCTGGCCGAAGGGGATGTACCCCTCTTCCATGGTCTTTATGATCATATGCGTCTGGAGCGCGGTCCCGAAGCCCATCTTCCTGTATTCGGGAAAGACGTACAGCAGCCCCATGCTGCCCTCAAGGTGCTCGCCTATAAAGCCGACGAGCCGGCCTTCATGATAGCCCAGCAGCACGGACTTTCTTTTTACGACCTCTTCAAGCTCTTCGGGACTGAGGCGCTTGTAGTTCTCGATGAGCATGGGAAGATCCCCCTCGTCCGCGGTCCTGATGCCGAGGCCGGTCTCTTCCGAAGGCTTTTCTCCGTAATATGCGACCTGATAGCACTCGAACTTTTCCGAAAAACCGAATCTCTCAAATGCCGCTCTGCCGAGAGAAAGGCTGCAGACCATCAGCAGGTCGCAGCCCGGGCCGATATGACGCTCAAGCATTTGCATACCCGCCGCCTCGTCCCCGCACGCCAAAAGATACGCTCCGCTGACGCGGTCGCGCACCAGGAGCGCGTCGTTGTTTTCTGCGATGATCTCTCCACTGCCGCGCCTCAGCACCCGGTCAAGCCCCAGATGATCTATACCGCTGATGTCCATTGTGATCCTCAGTCCTCCGCTCTCTCTTTTACTTTGATCTATCCCGGCGCGCTTCCCCGCGTTATTCCCCGCTTATGACAGACTTCGCGAGATCCGCAGCCTGCCTGCTGAGCCTGAACAGCAGCACCGTTACATCCCCGTCGACCCTTTCTCCCGTGATCTCGAAACCGAAGCGCCCGGTGTAGAACCTGACGTTGGACTCCTTGTCCTTAGGGGTGACCAGGGTGATCTCTTTCCAGTCCGGATGCCCGTTCATGAAGTACTTCATCAGCGAGGTGCCTATCCCCCGCCCCTGTTCTTCTTTTTTTACGCCCAGGCAGCCTATGTAATACTTTCCCGGGCCTTCGGCCCCGTACGAAATGACTCCGACCGCCCTGCCCCCCTCATAGGCGATGACCTTGGGATACTTTTTCAGGGACTGCTCCATGCTCTCCCTTGTGCGGCCGTAGGCCGGACACTGCCCGTATTTAAGATAGTCGTCGCAGAATGCCGAATTATATATATCTATCAGCACCTCGATATCGTCTGTATCCGCGTCTTTATACACCATTTTCTTTCCTCACGAACGGCCCGCATTGGGACCCGGCCCTTCAGCGGGCAATGACGGGCTGCGCCGGCTGCCCGGGTTTCGCTTCGGGCTGCTTTGCCGCCCCCTCAAGCTCTGCCTGTTTATTTTGCAATGCCTTCAATCGGGCGCCGCTGTTCATTATCCTGAAGCCTATGGGGACGTTCTTTTCGCCCAGGCCCTTCGACAGCTTTTTAAGTTCTTCCGCGGTATCTTTGCCCAGAGCCTTCATCTCCTTGCTTTTGGCCAGACGTATGCCTCCGTCTTCGGTGACGGGGCCTATCAGGGAGTCGTGGGAATTGCGGTAATTCTCCGATGCCTCGGTAAAGCGGCTGAGGAAATCCGACATCTCGCTCACGCTCGTACCGGCGCCGATCTTTGAGCCTTCCTCAAGCATCTTATGAAACTTTTCATAGCTGCTGCTTCCGCTCTTTCCGACCCTGGTCTTGTCAAGTACGCCGAGGGCTTCGCCGCACTTTTTCGCGGTATCCTCAAAGAGTTTTCTGACCTTTTCCTCCTGCTCGAGCCTTTTCGCCTCGGCCTTGACCTTCTTCCAGGTGGAGTTCATCATGGCAGCCGAGCCGAAATTCACTATGCGGCCGACCTTTTCCTTATCGAGCCTGCGTATGAATTCCCTCACCTCCGGGTCGATCGTGAAGGCGTAAAATGAGTTGCCGAGGAAGAGGACGTCCACCGGCTCCTCGATGGGAACGTTCAGGGGGAGCGCCTCCGCGCCGACAGCTTCCGCGACAGCCTCCGCCAGGCGCTTTGTGTTCCCTGTCTTTGTGTAATACCTTACCGCGACCTTCATTCTGCTCAAGCCTCCTTTCGACTTGCGTTAGTCTTTTTCGCACTCATTATATCACAAAAGACGGCACCCTTGCGGATGCTGTCTTCCTTAGTCGGTGTTGAGCGTACTGACAATGCCCGGTCATGGGGGACCGCGGCTCAATCAGTACTTACGCGTCATCTTTCCCTCGGCAGTTCGGATCTCAGGATCCCGTATATGTAATAATCACACCAGGTATTCACCATCTTACCCTGCCTGACAAGACCTTCTCTTGTATAACCGCACTTTTCAAGCATTCGACATGAGGATATATTTCTGATATCGACCTGCGTCCACAGTCTTTGAAGCTCGGTATGTTCGAAACAGAATCCCGTCATTGCCGACAGAGCTTCCGTCCCATAGCCCCTGCCCTGTTTTTCTTTTGACAGCCTGATTGCTATCTGTGCCATCCGGTCGTTCTCAATATTATAGACCCAGATATCACCGATCACCTCGCCGCTGTCTTTTTCAGCTATCCCCAGATGGAAGCTCTTCACAGGCCTTTCCGCTCTTTGGAACAGGAGCTCCGGGTCCTTTTCCGCCCCGGACGGACCTTTGCCCCAATAGGTATAGATCGATCTGTCGGGCATCCACTTCTTCAGCGACGGAACATCCGCAGCCTCCATCGGCCTTATGATCAGCCTGCCTGTTTCGATGACCGGTTTTTTATAGATATAATCCGCAAACGCCATAGACACCTCCTGTTTCTTATAAAAACCATTCTACAAAGTGTCATCTATACTTCAAGCTTATTTGCGGTAACATTACCTTCTAAAAAACCTGCCGCTTTTTTCTTGCATGGGCACGTTAATGATTTTTCATTGCCTTCCCTTGATTTTAGAACGATTCTGCCGGAAACCTTGCACCATATAAAATACATAAAAAGACGGCACCCTTGCGGATACCGTCTTCGAGAGATCATCTCAACAGGTTATTTTTCGCGGCAGTGATGGTCTTTGCAGCTTTCATGGCCGCAATCGCCGTCGTGATGGTGCTCATGGTGATCATGATGATCGCAGTGAGCATCCGGGTCGAAGTCCAGCGTTCCAGCGGCGAGAGCCTCCGCTGCCGCATCCGCAGGACCCTGAACGCCGGGATAGAGCCTGATCCCCGCGTCGGCCAGCGCCATCTGCGCGCCCATGCCCATTCCGCCGCAGATCAGGGCGTCGGCTTTGACAGCCTGGAGGAAACCGGCCAGCGCGCCGTGTCCGCTTCCGTTCGTGTCTACGACCTGTTCCGCCGTTATCCTGCCGTCCTCCGCATCATAAAGCTTAAACTGCGCGGTATGACCGAAATGCTGAAAGACTTCTCCGTTTTCATAAGTTACTGCGATCCTCATTGAATTGCTTCCTTTCTCCATTATATCCTGATAAAGCTCCACCGGCTGAAACTCGCAGCAGCCTCCTGCGATCAGCAGGCGTTTCCCGTTGACCAGGGCGTCCGCTATTTTTTTTCTCGCGCTGTCATATATCGCCGTTACCGTGGTGCGGGCGATGTTCATTCTGGCGGCGCAGGCTTCCTGCGTAAGGCCTTCATTATCCAGGAGACGAAATGCCTCGAATTCGTCCACCGTCATTTGAACGCTCTCAGAAGCTGCGGTATCGTCAGGTGAAAAACTGCGATAGACTGGGAGCCGCTCTATCCTGCGGCATCTGATCGGTCTCGGCATAAGCCCTCCTTTCTGACATATGTCAGTTATTATTATGAGCCTGTTTGTGACATAAGTCAATAACTTTTGCCGTAAAAAAACCGGCCCGGCCGTTTCGGCAGGACCGGAAGGCAAACTGCGGTAAACGGGCAGGATCGCTGAGCGGGATCGGATCCGAAGCTGTCAGCATCTCATGAATCCGCGGCAGCCCGTCTCGGAGAATTCCCTGAAGCCCATCGACCTGTAAAACGCAAGCGTTTCGGGAGTATCGTCCGTCGTCAATTCGATCTGCCTCACCTCGGGATACCGTTCAAGCACTGCTCTCAGCAGGGCCGTGCCTACACCCTGCCTCTGCTTTTCGGGATAAACCAGTATATCCTGAATAAAAACAACGGTAAAACCGTCGCCGACAGCCCTGATGATCCCGAGCAGCTCGCCCTCCTCATACGCCGCCAGGACCAGCAAAGAATGCTCAAAACCCCGGCGCAGAGCTGTCATGTCTTTCGTATATGCCGTCCATCCGACGCCTGAATAAAGCCGCAGGATCTCGTCTTCATTAAATACTTTGTATTCTTTGATCTCCATGATGAGCCTCGCAAATCCCGAATTACCGGGGTCATCAGCTCCCGACACGCACATAATCCGGCATGTTTTTTTGACTTTAGTATTATACCGTTATATTATAACAAACGGAGATGATCATATGAAATGCAGATATTGTGGATCGGAAAACATAATTAAGGCAGAATACTGCTCCTCCTGCGGAAAGCAGATACCCGAAGAGGACAGGAAGAAGGCCTGGAATGCGACTATATACGGAAAGATCGAGATGCTGGAGAATGCCAGGGGGTGGATCACGCTGGGGAAAATCACGGGCCATCCGGTCGTACGCGTGCTGATGCTGGTGCTGATCCTCGCTTACGGGCTGCTCTTCAGGACATACTACGGCAATACATTCTCTGTCCGCAGCGGCGATGACTATACGCTTGCTTACAACAGAGAACTGGATGAATACTATATCGGTTCCGAAAATGCGGAATTCGATCTGAATCTGTATGTACCGGGAAAAGCTGAGTCTATACTTGTTGATACCGTGCGCAATGCGGATCAGGAAACAGTCATCAGCGAAGCGTTTGCCCCGGAAGATGCCATAGCCCTCCGTAACATGACTGACCGCCACTATATCCTGACGGCAGATTACGGCAGCAGGCAGAGACAGCTTGTCATATACATCGTCAGAGAGGAGGAGCTGTTATGAGCGCAGCTGAAAAGTACTGCATCCACTGCGGCGCGAAGATAGATCCTCAGGATCCCTCTCAGAGGACGGTCTGCCCCTCCTGCGGCAAAGATCCCGACCCCAAGGAGCATCTGTTCCGCGAATTCCTGCTGGATCATACTAAAGATAAGCTCAAAGGAACCATAGATAATAAGCTCTTCGATATCATAAAGAATTGGCTGCTCTCGCATTTGTATGGTTTTGTCATGGGCATTGCGGTAGTTTCGGCGGTTGCGATCACGGTCAACACAGCTTCAGCCAGTCCCAGGGTGCGCACTCTCGATACGGAGCCTGCTTCTGTGATAGAAGCCAAGTCCCCCATGGCAGATGAAGCCGCCGGTGATGAAACTGCAATTGCCGGCGAACCGGATAATGACGCCGAAGCTGAGACCGAAGAGGCCGGATGGTGGCCGTTCGGATCAAAACGCTGGAAGACCATGACAAGGCATTTTGAAGGAGGTTCCGCTTCTTTTACATATAATTATGATGAGAGAGGGCGCCTGACCAGCATCGACAGTTCGTATAACGGCCGCAGCGATACAACCATCTGCGAATGTGATGAAGACGGCAGGTGGCTCAGGCAGGTAAGCCCTGATACCAGCTCTGTTTATACATACGATCCGGATGGCCGCCTCATATCCATGGTCTATGAGGAGCATCTCACAGAAGATGGCGGGACTTTTGACGGAACAGATACTTATACATATGAATACGACGGATCGGGCAAGATAATCTCCGCGTCAACGACCGGACGCAGCACCTCTCATTTTTCGGGTCAGCCTGATACCATAGAGGAACGGACCGGCACGGAAACATACGTATACGACGAAAATGATGTGCTGCAGCGCGTTCTGATCCATATCGAGTTCAAGATCACTGTTGAGGGCGGTCAAGGCCATGCCTTCTCCGAACCCATGGACATGACCGAAGAATACGGCTATTGATGCTTAGATCCGAAAACAGATTTATGAGTTCCCCTTTATCACAGGAAAAGGACATTAAAAAGGCCGGAGGCAGATCCGCGTGTCAGTCTCCGGCTTTGTAATATTCAATACTCGATTTGATGTTCCCGACAAACCGGGATTCAGCGTTTCACTTTTTCCCTTAATAAAGCATCAAAACGCTTTGGACTGAAGATGATAAACTTGTAATTTTCTCCGTCGTTCATAGAGATAGTAAATACCGGAAAGCACAACACCCATTTTTTGAAAAATCCCGAATGTCCCTATATCTCATTTCGGGATTTTTTAACTTGCGCGATACAGTCACTTTCCCTGTTTTATATGTTATTCCGTCATCATCAGCAACAATACCGCCCCCGAGAATAGCTTCACGGCAAAGGCTTGCAACAAAATATCGTTTCATGATTCCACCGCTATATCCCGATCTATAGGATAGACTGTACGATCAATCCCGCTATGGCACAGATGACCAATGCCAGTCCCTCCCCAATAAAGAATCCCTTGATATGGAACCAGTAGTCGTGATAGTCGCTGACCATATCCTCTGTTCCCTTGAACACGAAATGCGGGTCATGGCAGAACCAGATGATATCCAGCACGATCGCATCCCAGAGATTCACGATCGTCCACAGCAGAAAGCCACAGCCAAAAGCCTGCAGAAACGTCGCATAACCGTTGATGTATCGCAGGATCAGACTGAGGACGATGATGAACAGAACGCATGCGCCGAGTTTGGCTGCCGGTTTGTTCTTCTGCGTGGGTATCCGGTCTTTCGGCACCAGGAGGCGCTTTCCCGCAATAATGAGACCGGTCGTCATTTTTGAAGGAACGGCCGCACTTTGGGCATTTCCACATACAGTTTACTTCATCTCCGCAAATTCCGACGCATCCATGATCCATGAAAGCAGCTCATCATCTATTTCATCCTTAGTACCTATCATCACATGATGAGTCCATCGGTTTGGATATGCCTCAGTGGCCACATCGATACGGGCAGATTCTTTCCTGTATGGCAGTCCGAAGGTAATGGTCAGAAACGGATCAGGACGATCTTTTGCTCTGCGCACAGGTGTGAAGGATACTGCTGCGAACATGCGCCGGTTGAAGAAGGAGATCTGTGTCTTTTTGACCTCGATCCGGGTATCCGGACATCCGGCGATAACAGACTCCCTGAATGTCTCATACAAAGGCAGGGCTGCCGGTCTCGCATCGAAGAAAAAAAGCTCTTCCACTGACATAGATTCGATCATAGTTTGTCACTTCCTGATGAATCGATTTTCTGATTCAGGTATTTCCGCATTCACGAATCGCTCCACGGTCATGTGCAGATCATACTTCTCTCTGAGCGCGGCGATAGTTGCCATCATCGGAGAAGCGTGATGCGCGTCGATCGCCTTCTGATCAGTCCAGCTGTCGATCAGAAGTATGGTCTCCGGGTCATCGAGCGGCTGATAATACTCATAGCGCAGATTCCCGGCTTCAGCGCGGATCGCCGCAACCGTACCACCGGCGGTCATCTCTTCGGCAAACCTTCGGGCAGCGCCGTCTTTGCCGGTATATCTTAAATTCACTGTGATACCCATGTGTGTTTTCCCTGTTCCGGAGAGATAAGTCTTCAATTATAGCGCCGATAAGTTCCATCTCATCGACCCGGGATGGACCATACCTGGATCTATTGATCTTTTCTCCTTTTAAAGATACACACTAAACTTTTAGTCGACCCATAGCTTTGGTTAGAGGAGGTACAACTGACCATTTCCCATCCATCATTGCCAAGAAGGTTAAGCTGATCTTCGATCTGATTGACTTGAACATTTCCGCCAAAGAAACCATTAGGATCATAAGTCACCACTTTGTATTCGAACTCCGCCATATTAACATTCCTCCCAAATATCGATTCAGCAGCATTCAGACAAGCACCGATCTGTCTGGATCATTATAGCATAAAAAGACGGCACCCATGCGGATGCCGTCCTCTTTGTTTCTGTGTTGCGCGTACAGACTAACGCTTGCTTAATTGAGATGTGAATTACGCACAACAAAACCCTACTATATGCTGCGTTTTTATCCACATCAATCTACGACATGTTGACCTTATTGCAAAAGCTAGTTGTGGCGGTGTGTAAATGGTGCGTAAATCTCCTAAGCACGATAAACCGGAATTTGTTAATCCAAAACGTCTTTTATAGAATCCTCATAGCTTTCGGTGATCAGAGTAATCTTTTCTCCATTAGACTTGTAACCATCTATGACCTGGCGATTGTCTTGCTTCAGCTGTTCGACTGTGCAATAAGAATCATCTAGTCTTGTTTCAATATCTGAACCATGTGACTTTATCTCTTCAAAATGCGTGTCTATATATTCATCTGACATAGCAAGACAGATGAAACTTATCGACTGAAGATACTGCTCATCAAAACTGTCTCTCCAATCAAAAGGTATATAACAGCCCTCAACGATAAGGTTTTGCTGG
>JAFRWQ010000087.1 GCA_017437925.1 Bacillota bacterium | reverse complement strand
TCCTCGCCCTTGCAGACGCGGATTATGCCGTTCTCCTCCGCAAGGCCGAAGACGTGGATCCTGATGCCGTTGTCCCTGCAGAGGGACGCTGCGGTGGAATCCATGACCTTGAGGTCCATCTCAAGCACCTGGCTGTGGGTCAGGCGGCTGAAGCGCTTTGCGTTTGGGTTCTTTTCGGGATCGCTGTCATAGACTGCGTCCACCTTCTTGCCCATCAGTATCACGTCGGCTCCGATCTCGGCAGCCCTTAAGGCCGCTGTGGTATCGGTGCTGAAGAAGGGACTTCCCAGGCCTGCAGCGAAAATGACTATCTTTCCGCTCTCGAGGTGGGCGACGGCCTTCTCCCTGTGGTAAGGCTCCGCAACGTGCTCTATCTCAAGGGCTGTCTGGACGACCGCTTCGGCTCCGACCCTTCTCAAGGCGTCCTTTAAAGCCAGGCCGTTTATGCAGGTGGCCAGCATGCCCATGTAGTCGGCGGACGCCCTGTCCATGTGCTCGGATGTCCTACCGCGCCAGAAATTGCCTCCTCCCACGACCACGGCGACCTGTACGCCAAGATCGCGTATCGCCTTGATATCTTCGGCGACTCCCAGAAGAAGCCCGTCGTTTATTCCGGTATGGGCGGCTCCCGCGAGAGCCTCGCCGCTGACCTTCAGCAGCACCCTTTTATATTTAACGTCCATCGGTTCCTCCAAAAAAATTCATCCCTATGAGTATACCATAAGGATGAATGTTGTACCATATTTTTTGTGTGAAGCGCCCTTTGCCCCGCCTGAGCCTGCTAATTCTTGAAAAGCTTCGGAGCGGCCTTGGCCAGGACCGCGATGACCGCGACGCAGAGTATGGTGTTGGGCAGCATGTAGGTGCCGTTGTAGAGCAGCGAATATACGAAGGGACTGGTCATGGGCATGTCCATGAACTCGTCGGGCATCCAGATCGCGTAGACGGTGAAGCCGCTGATGTAGTGGATGATGAAGCGGCCTATGCAGCCGACAAGAGCTCCGAGAGGCGCCTTTGAAATGCCCTTCTTTGAGAAGAGACCCGCAAGGCCCACGGCTCCGTAGGCGACGGAATAGTCGAAGATTATGGAGATGATATCGATGGCGCTGCCGCCGATGAAGAACTTGAGAGTTCCGAAGATGAGGCCGGCGATGACGCCCCAGCCGCAGCCCCACCTTAAGGCGAAGATCACCAGGGGCACCATGACCAGGTCGATGGAGCCTCCGAAGCCGCCGAAGCTTACGCCTATGGGTATCTTGATGAATGAGAGCGCTATGGCGAGGGCGACGAGTATGCCGCCTTCGGTGAGCATTCTGGTCTTGTTCTTGCTGTTCATATGTATTCCTTTCCGGGGCATATAAAATGCGCCCCAAAGAACTGAGGCGCAGCGGTTTCGGTATAACTCCCTTCGGCGGCATTGCCCGCATCAGGTTCAAAGAGTATGATCTCAGCCTTTCGGCACCTCTGTGTTTAGTTGACGGCTATATATTACCACTTATTGAATAAAAGTCAACAGTTTGAACGCAAAAGCGGGCCCGCGCTATGCGGACCCGCTCTGACTGTTTGATACCGGTCTTATCGATTAGCCGATGAAGCCCTTGGCCTTGAGGATCTCCTTGGCCTTCTCTTCGTTGGCGGTGCTGATCATGACCACGGGGCCGGTGCAGCCCATGCCGGACTCGGCATAGATGCCTTCTGCCCACAGGGCGGTGACAGCGTCCTCGATGTCGGTGACTTCTACGCCCAGGATGGCGGCGGGCACGGGCTCCTTGGCGGGAGCGGTGACCTTGGCGGCGCCGGCGGCGGGAGCGGCCTTGACGTTGGAAGCCTTGATGCCTTCAACGATCTCAGCGAGGCCCGCCTTGTTGGCGGCGGCGTATTCCTTGGCGGCCAGCTTGCTCCAGCCGCTGTTTAAGAGCTCGGCGGCGTAGGCGCAGGCGTTGGCGATGACGGGGGCGCCGGAGGCTCTGGAGACGATGAGCACCAGATCGGTGAAGCCCTCGCCCAGTCCGGGGCCGTAGCCGAAGCCGCTGGCTTCGTAGCTTCCGCCGGTGGTGTAGGCTCCGAACATCTTCATCATGAGATTTCCGGTGAGGGAATCCATGACCATGACGTCGGGAGTGCCCTTGAGCAGGTCGTTGCCTCTCATGACGGCTCCGCCGTCCGCTCTGGAGCTTTCGGTGAAGTTGACCTTGTATCCGCCCTCGGCGAGCTTCTTGAGAGCGATCTCGGTCTGGCGGGCTCCGTCGACGTTGGCGATGCCCACGGTGGGATTCTCTATGCCGCAGGCCTTGGCGGCGATGATGCCGGCAACGGTGTTCTTTACCATGGCGGCGACTCTGTCGGTGTCGGAGGTCCCGGTGGTGTTGGCGATGAACATCTCTTTGCCGTAGGCGGGAGTCACGACTCTGCCGACGGTGGAGACGCCGATGGGGAACGGATAGTGGGCAGCGACTGCTCCGTCGATCTCGCCGGAGGCAAGCTTGGCTTCCATCTCGGCGTGTCCGCCCTCCATGATGACGGCCTTGACGCCCTTCTTGGCGGCAAGGGCGACGGCCTGCTTCAGGTTCTCTTCGCCCAGCTCGGTGCCTTCGGCGGCAATGCCTATGGTCCAGACCTTGGCGCTTCCGCCGACAGCGGCTTCTTCCTTGCCCTTGTTCTTCTCAACGAGGAAGGATACGCCGTCGAAGAGGTTGGTCATGCGGCCCAGGAAGAGTGATCCCTTGCCTATGATCATGGCGTTCCTGGTCTTGCCTTCGAGTATGCTCTGGCGGGCAAATCCGAGGTAAGGAACTCCGCTGGGGATGTGGCCCTGGGTGGGAGCGTAGCCGGTGAGGCCGTGCTGCTTCATGAAATTGATCATCTCGGGCTTGGGGATCATGCCCAGCTTTACGCCAAGAGCCGCGATCATCTTGTTGTTGGCTTCGGTCACGTCGCCTGCGCCGGCGGGCTTTAAGATATCGGGGTTCTGGAGCTCGGGGCTGAACTTGTCGATATCGGTGATCTTCATTCCGGCGGCCTGGACGGGATCGTATACGAGAGCCTGGATGACGGCCTGGGGGGACGAAGAGGTTCCTACGGTGTGGCGGCCAAGAACGTCGAGATTGATCTCGGGGTTGACGCCGTCGTTCTCGGATACCAGGATGGCGAAGCCGCCCAGGCAGTCCTCGAGCACGGGCAGGCCCTTCTTGACGTGGTCCTTGCCGTTCATGCCCAGCTTGGCGGTGCAGCCGCCGCCTACGACGACTACGTTCTTGTAGGCGCCGGACTTTACGAGAGCGGCAGCCTCGACCATGGCGTGGGCGGGTCCGGCGCAGAAGCCTCTGGCGTCGGAACCGGTGGCGTTAACGAGGCCCGCGATCTCGGCTTCGGCCTTGGCGAAGTTGCCGCCGCCGCGCTGGTTCATGTCGCCGCAGGCTTCCTCGCAGCAGTCGACTACGTACTCGACTTCGGAGGGGTCGACTCCGGATTCGCGGAGCATATGGAGTATGGAGAGAACGCCGGAGGCCTTGGCTACCAGGTTCTCGAACATTACGTGGGCGGAGAGGTTGGTGTCGACGTCGTGAGCCCTCTTGACGTAGCCTACGAGCTTTCCTTCGTAGGTGATGGACTCGGCGTGCTCTTCGTTGACGAAGTGCTGGATGTCGTCCTGGTCGACGCCGTCCTTTACCATGGCCATGATCTTATCGGTGATCACGGGGTCGGCGGCCAGCTCGGCCTTGTGGGCGGCGACGAAGTCCTTGTCCAGGCGGACCAGGTCGAAGGCGTCGCATACCTGCATGAGGAGGATGAACTCGGCTTCGGGCATGATCTCGCCGAACTTGCCGTATCTGGTGCCCTGAACGGCCTTGCCCTCTTCATACCAGGGCTGTCCCAGAGCGTTCAGGTCCTCGATGGACATGTTGCCGATGTAGGTCTGGTTGGGAGCATAGTTGACTACCTGCTCGTAAGATCTCATGTGAGATCCGATCTCCTTGAGGTAATCGGAACCGGGGTTTACGATCTTTTCGGTGGTCTGAGTGGTGCCGTGATCCATGACCATGCCGGGGACGTGGACGAGGATATAGCCGGTACCTCTGATAACGCTGTTGCTCATCTTGTTAGTTTATTCCTTTCGTAAAATCCTGAATGATTTCGCGATACAATCAAAATTGCGGTAAGAGAGGAGCGATTTGCACCGCTCCCCTCATAACTCTTAGCAATGTCTAAGCTGATTAGAGCTGCTCGCGGATAGCGTTCATTTCGCTGCAGATATCATCCACATCGAGAACCATTTCCATCATGCCGCACTGTTCATCATAGACGTCCGGGTCAAACTCCGCTTTTACTTCGGGTTCAACTACGTGGTACACGGCGAGTCCCAACGAGACTCCTGCTAAAGGACCTGCGAAAGTCGGATCTCCCAGGGTTACAGTCTCGGCTGCGAGACCTGCCGCCTCTCCCTCGGCTGCGCCGAGAAGAACGACGACGTTCTCCTTACCGAACTGCTCTGCGAACTCCAGAACTCTCTTCTGATTCTCCAGGTCCATAGCGCCTGCGGCCGTTCAGACAAAGCACTCAGTCGAGCTGAAGACTACTTCAGCGCCGGCAGACTCT
>JAFRWQ010000086.1 GCA_017437925.1 Bacillota bacterium | reverse complement strand
GAGCTGGCGGATTCCGACGATCTCTTCGCCAATCCCTGCCATCCCTACACCAGGGCCCTGCTCTCGGCCATACCCCTTCCCGACCCGGTCTCCGAAAAGACCAGGGTGAGGATAAGCTACGAGCCTCCCAAGGACCAGGACGAGAGCCAGCTCTCGTATCACACCGTGTCCGAGGGCCACATAGTCTACTGCACCGACGACGAATTCGCGGAGATCATGAAGAACGTGAAACTGTCTTAGGAGCGCTGCGAAGGCTTAAGATCCGAACAGGCGGACCGCGAAAGCGGCCCGCCTTTAATGTCCGCCTTGCTGCTTTAATGTCCGCCTTGCTATTCAAAAAGAGTATTGCAGGCTATCGGAATTAACGAGTGGACAGGGGAAAGCTTCTGCCTGTAAAATGTTGGGCAAAGGTCAGAAAGAGCGGGTAAAGACCCGCAGTTTTCAAAGAAGCGAGGATATAAAATGGCAGTAAACTTTGAAGAGATAAGAAACAGGATCATCGCCTACGCCGACGAGCACGGAGAGGAGTACAAGAGCATAGCCCTGGCGATACACGGCAAGCCCGAGGTCTCCAACTACGAGTTCTTCGCCTGCGAAGCCCTCTCAAACAAGCTGAAGGAAGCGGGCTTTGAGATCGAGCTTAACGCCGCGGAGCACAGGACCGGCTTTGCCGCAAGCTACAAGTCTGAAAAGCCCGGCCCCACCCTGGTCTTCCTGGCCGAGTATGACGCCCTGGCCGGCCTGGGCCACGGCTGCGGCCACAACATCTTCGGAGCGGTCTCTTCCCTTGCGGGAGCGGCCCTTAAATCGGTCATAGACGAGACCGGAGGCGAGGTAAGAGTCTACGGCACCCCCGGAGAAGAAGGCGGCGAAAAGGGAAGCTCCAAGGGAGACTTCGTCGACTGCGGGTACTTTAAGGACGTTGACGCCGCCCTCTGCGAGCACCCGGGAAGCTCTCCCGAGAACACCCTCTCCTCCCCTTCCAACACCTGCGCCCCCGTGGACATAGAGTTCCGGGGAAAGCCGGCCCACGCGGCGGGGGCCCCCTACGAGGGCCTCAACGCCCTGGATGCCCAGATACTGGTCTACAACGCGATCTCGGTGCTGCGCCAGCAGCTGACAACGGACGTCAGGGTCCACGGCATAATAACCGACGGAGGCACAGCCCCCAACATCATCCCCGAGTACACCAGGTCCAAGTGGTTCTTAAGGGCCGCCGACAAGAAGACGGCCGAAGACCTCTTCGAAAAAGTAAAGAACATAGTCGAAGGCGCGGCCCTTCAGACCGGGACCAAGGGCAGCATCAAGCCCTACCAGCACTTCGTGGACAACGAGATAGTGACCGAGAGCTTCGACGCCCTCTTTGAGAAGAACCTCAAGCTCTTCGGCCTTGAGATCACCCACAAGAAGATGAAGGTCTCGGGAGGCTCCACCGACGTGGGCAACGTCTCGCAGGTCGTTCCAACCATCCAGCCCCACCTCAGCATCACCGACGAGAAGATACCCGGACACTCCCACGAGATGGTCGCGGCCTCCTGCTCCGAGAGAGGCCTGTCGACCATTCCTCTTGGCGCCAAGGTGCTGGCATTGACCGCCCTCGATCTCATCGAGGACCCGGCCCTGCTGGCTAAGATCAAGGAAGAGCACAAGTACAACGTGGAGCATCAGGCTGAGATCATAAAGGCGCTGTAATGACCGGTAGGTCCTGAGCCGCGAAGCCCGAAGGCTGCGGGGCTGCAAGGTCCGAAGGCTGCAGGGCTGCATAGTCCGAAGGCTGCAGGGCTGCCGGGCCCGAAAGACGCGAAAAGGCGGACCGCAAAAATGCGGTCCGCCTTTAAATTTCAAGGATATGAGGATCTAGTCGAGCACCTCCCTGTGATACTCGCTGCCGTCCTCCACGTTCTTCCAGATGAAGGTCTTTCCGTCCTCTATGACCATGTAGCCGTGGGCGGTATCGTTCTTGGGGCAGGCCAAAGAGCCCGGGTTCATGCACCATACCCCGTCCTTCTTAAACCAGCTGGGGATGTGGAAGTGGCCCATCAAAAGCACGTCTCCCGGCGCCAGCGAAGGCATGTTGTCCGGGTTAAAGAGGTGGCCGTGGGTCGCGAATATGGCCCTTCCGCCTTCTATGAGCAGGACATAATCCGACATCATCGGGTAGTCCATGAACTCCTGATGCACTTCGGCGTCGCAGTTGCCCCTGACGCCGACGCTCTTTTCGGCCATCATATTGAGCACGTTGACGCTGCCGACTCCGGAGAACTCCCTGGTCAGAGGGTTGCGCACACCCTGGTATATCATGTCGCCCAGGGTTATGAGCTTGTCGGGCTGCTCCTCGAGAAAGCGCTGATAGAGGAGCTTCGCGTAGTATTCGGAGCCGTGGAGGTCCGCCGCTGCCATGATCTTCATTTGGTGTTTCCTTTCTAGCGTATAAAGTTGGTGGTCGCCTTATGCTCTTCCTTTTCGGGAAGGCCGTATTTTTCCTTGCCCAGGGCTATGCTCTTCATGAGAAAGGCCATGTTGCGGGCCAGGACCCTCATGGTCTGCATGCCCTCAAGGTCCTGCACCGCCTGCTCGGCGTTGTTTCCGTGGATGTCGTTCCAGTACTGGCTGGAAGCGACCGGCATGCCGCTGATGGTGAAGTACTTGTTGAGCTCGTCGAAGGTGGCGGTGAGGCCTCCCCTTCTGGCGGACGCCACGGCGGCTCCCACCTTCATCAGCTTGCTGAAGCGGGTGCTGTAGAAGAGCCTGTCGAGGACTGCCACGGTGGTGGCGTTGGCCGAGGCGTAATAGACGGGGGTGCCGACCACAAGGCCGTCTGCCTCCTCGAATTTTGCCGCTATCTCGTTGACCACATCGTTGTAGACGCACCTGCCGTTGCGCTTGCAGAAACCGCAGGCGGTGCAGCCTCTCACGTCCAGATGCCCGACCTGGACGATCTCGGTCTCGATGCCTTCGGCCTCGAAGACCTGCTCCATCTCGTTAAGGGCCGTGTAAGTGCTCCCCTTTGCGTGGGGGCTTCCGTTTATCATGAGTACCTTCATATATCCTCCTTCGGGGCTTTCCCCGTTTTTCACCGATTAAATATTATCGGCGGAGGGCTTTTTTGTCAACTTCAGGGCGGCTATTGTCCGCATTCCGTACTTTTTGCGAGGCCGCCGCCCCACATCTTTTCTTTACGCGAAAGCCCTTGCGGGAGTATAATAGTGTGTAATTTTATGCGATACGTTCTCTTTAAATGTGAAAGGAGTTCCATGTCAGTAATATGCAGAAAAGCGGGCTGGGCCGATATACCCGAGCTGCTTAAAGTCGAATACAAGACCATGCCGGGCCACAGGTACCTGGCTGCCGTGAGAGAAAAGTTCCTCGACCCGTCCCAGGGCGTGCTTCTCGCCGCCGAGGTCGACGGAGTCGTAGCCGGAGTCGCCCATCTGGCCTTCCTCTGCGATGGGGGAAGCTGGTTCGAGGTGCTCAGGGTCATGCCCGAATACCAGAAGAGAGGCTGCGGCACCGCCATGTGGGCCGAAGCCTTCGAAATATGCGAAGAAAAGAAGCTTAATTCCATACGCATGTACACCGGCTACAAGAACGTGACCTCAAGAAAGCTTGCCGAGCGCTTCGGCCTGGTCCTCACCTGCCAAACCAGGGAGGGCGTCTTAAAGTTCGAAGACATAGCGGAGGATGAGGACCTTTCGGCAGCCGATGGCTTTAAGAAGGTCTGCTGCCCCGAAAGAGCGGCGGAGCTGGCCGCTCCCCTGACCCAGTACGGCGGCTACTTCTGCAGGAACCGCACCTTCTGGGAGATGGGTCCAGAGCTTTGGAAAGACCTGATCGCCCAGGGCAGCCTCTTCGAGAAGGACGGCAGCGTGGCCGACATAGGAGCCCGCATGGAGCTTCATAAGGGCTTCCAGATGGGCCTTGTGGGCGGAGACGTCAAAGCCTGCGCGGCTCTGGCCAAGAAGATGCTCTTCATGACCGGCCTTCCCGCCGTGACCGCAATGATCCCCTCGTCCGACGAAGAGCTCAAGGCGGACCTTGAGAGCTGCGGTTTCGTCTTCCCCGACGTCCAGATAATAATGCTTGAAAAGAAATTCAATTGGTAATAAAGGAGGAACGCTATGAACCTGACAGAAAGATTTCTCAAATACGTAGCCGTCTACACCCACTCCGCCAAGGACGTTCAGAAGGACCCCACCACCGAGAGGCAGTGGGACCTGGCGAAGATCCTGGTCGAAGATCTTAAGGAGATAGGCTGCGCAGACGCCAGAGTCGACGAATGGTGCAGAGTCTACGCCACCGTCCCCGCCAGCAAGGGCTGGGAGGAGGTCCCCGCCATAGGCTTCGTCGCCCACATGGACACCGTGGTCGACGCTCCGGGTGAAAATATCAAGCCCAGGATAGTTCACTACGAGGGCGGAGACATAGTCCTTTCCGAAGGCATAGTGACCTCTCCCAAGGACTTCCCCTTCATGAAGAACTACATCGGCCACGACCTGATCGTTACCGACGGCACCACCCTTCTGGGAGCCGACGATAAGGCCGGCATAGCCGAGATCATGGACCTGATCCAGCGCTTTCAGGAGCATCCCGAGATCGGCCACAGAAAGCTCGCCATCTGCTTTACCCCCGACGAGGAAGTCGGAAGAGGGCCTCTCCACTTCGATTACGAGGGCTTCAGAGCCAAAGCAGGCTATACCGTCGACGGAGGAGCCCTGGGCGGAGTCTGCTACGAGACCTTCAACGCGGCCAACGGCCTGATCCATATCAAGGGCTTCAACATCCATCCGGGCACCGCCAAGAACAAGATGAAGAACGCGGTCAAGATCGCTGCCCGCTTCATCACCATGCTGCCCGACGCCGAGTCTCCCGAGCACACCGAGGGCTTCGAGGGCTACTATCACGTTGGCGACGTGCAGGCCAGCGAGAGCGGAGCCACCATGCACATCATAGTCCGCGACCACGACAGGGCCAAGTTCGAGCAGAGGAAGGCCTTCGTCCATAACCTGGTCGACTACCTGAACAGCGTATACGGCGAGGGCACGATCACCATCGAGCTCAACGACGTGTACTATAACATGAAAGAGATGATCCTGCCCCACATGGAGCTGGTGGACAACGCCATCAAGGCCATGGAATCCGTGGGAGCGACTCCCAGGATCGAGGCCGCCAGAGGCGGCACCGACGGAGCCACCTTCTCCTACGGCGGAATGCCCTGCCCCAACCTCTCCACCGGCGGAGAGAACGCCCACGGCGTCAAGGAGTTCTGCTCCATCAACGACATGCAGAAGATGGTCGATGTGCTCCAGTACATCGCCTGCTCAAAGGAGTAAAGCGCCATGCCCGCGCCCGGAAGATTCGGTCCAAGGGGATTCCTGACCGACGAAGAGAAGCAGAACAAGCCCAAGGTGACCGGTGCCCTGCTGAAGAGGATACTCTCGTATCTGACTCCCTACTGGCTCCAGTTCATCCTGGTCTTCGCGGTCATACTGATCTCTGCCACCGTGGGCCTTCTGCCCTCGATTATAACCGGCAAGATAGTCGACCAGGCCCTTGTGGGAAAGGACCTCAAGCTGCTGGTCAAGCTGCTGGTGCTGGCCTTCGCGACCCTGACGGCCTCCCAGGTCATAGGGGTCCTGGAGAGCTACATCAACGCCTGGATATCCCAGCGCATCATCTTCGACATGAAGAACCAGATGTACGACCACCTGCAGCACATGCCCCACTCCTTCTTCACCTCCGAAAAGCAGGGCGACATAGTGACCCGCATGGATACCGACATCAGCGGCGTCAGCTCCGTCATTTCGGGGACCCTGTCCAGCATAGTGAGCAACACCGCCACCGTGGTCACCACCCTGGTCGCCCTCTTCTCCATGAGCTGGAAGCTGGCTCTGGTCGGCATAGTGGTGATACCCCTGCTGATCCTGCCCACCAGAAGCGTGGGCGAGAACCGCTGGAAGCTCCTCTCCCAGAACCAGTCCAAGAGAGACGAGATGAACCAGATCATCAACGAGACCCTGAGCGTCTCGGGCTCCATGCTGGTCAAGCTCTTCACAAGAGAGGAGAAGGAATACGAGCGCTTCGTGAACCTCAACGAGGAGATCACCCAGCTGGCCCTCAAGGAGCAGAGGAGCGGCAAGTGGTTCAGAGTCGTGATGGGCATGTTCACCCAGCTGGGTCCCCTGCTCATCTACTTCGCCGGCGGCTGGCTCATCATCAGCCGCGGCGACACCAACCTGACCGTTGGCACCATCACCGCCACCGTCGCCCTGATCAACAGGCTATACAGGCCGGTGGAGTCCCTCCTCAACATACAGGTCGATTTCACCAGGTCCCTCGCCCTCTTTACCCGCATCTTCGAGTACTTTGATATGGAGAACCCGATCAAGGACCCCGAAAACGGCGAAAAGCCCGACATGAAGCTGGCCGAGATACGCTACGATCACGTGAACTTCAGCTACAGCCCCGAAAAGCCCCTGCTGACGGACATCGACTTCACCGTGCCCGGCGGCAAGATGTACGCAATAGTCGGGCCCTCGGGCTCGGGCAAGTCCACCGTTGTGAACCTCATACCCAGGCTTTACGACGTCTGCGGAGGAAAGGTGACCATCAGCGGAGTCGACGTGAGGGACATTGACCTCAAGTACCTGCGCGAGAACATAGGCATGGTGACCCAGGAGGCCTACCTCTTCAACGGCACCATACTCGACAACCTGCTCTGCGCCAAGGACGACGCCACGATGGAAGAGATCATCGCGGCCTGCAAAACCGCCAGCATCCACGATTTCATAGCCTCCCAGCCCGACGGCTACAATACCGAGGTGGGCAACAGAGGGCTCAAGCTCTCGGGAGGCGAAAAGCAGAGGATATCCATAGCCAGGACCATCCTCAAAGACCCCAAGATACTCATTCTGGACGAGGCAACCTCAGCCCTGGATTCCATCTCCGAGACAGCCATTCAGGACGCCCTGGAGACCATAATGGAAGGCCGCACCAGCATAGTCATAGCCCACAGGCTCTCGACCATACTGAAGGCCGACCGCATCATGGTCGTAAAGGACGGAGTGATCGCCGAGATGGGCACCCACGACGAGCTGCTCGAGCAGGGCGGAATATACAAGGAGCTCTACGAGACCCAGTTCCGCAGAGTGCTTGAGCGGGAGGCCGAGCACAGACAGAACCAGCCCCGGGAGGAAGGAGAACGGCAATGAGCCGCGACAATGTAATTTCAAAGATCTACGAAAAGAAAGTCATTGCGATAGTAAGAGGCTTCTACGGCGAGCAGTGCCTGGGCCTTGCGAAGGCTCTGGCGGACGGAGGCGTAGGGCTTCTGGAGGTCACCTTCGATCCTTTGAGCGAAGAGAACCGCATGCTCACCTGCAGGACCATCGAGCTTTTAAGGTCTGAGCTTGACGGACGCATGCTCTTCGGAGCCGGGACCGTCTTAAGCCCCGACACGGTCGAACTGGCCGCGTCCTGCGGAGCCGAGTACATAGTAGCCCCCAACACCGACAGGGATGTTATCGAAAAGGGACTGGACCTCAATATGGTCTGCATCCCCGGAGCCCTCACCCCAACAGAGATACAGCAGGCCCACCTCTGGGGAGCCGACTTCGTAAAGGTCTTCCCCGCTTCCGAGATGGGAGTCTCGTATTTCAGGCAGCTCCACGCTCCCCTGATCCACGTGCCTCTGCTGGCCGTGGGCGGGGTTAACGAGAATAATATTACCGACTACCTGAACGCCGGAGCCGTGGGAGCCGGAGTCGCGGGCTGCCTCTTTAAGAAGGATTGGATCCTCGAGGGCCGCTTCGACCTGGTGACCGAGAGGGCAAAGATCATGAACAGCGTCCTGGAGGCCGGAAAATGAAGCTCATCATCATAGCCGGCATGCCCGCTTCGGGCAAATCCACGGCTGCCAGGGCTCTGGGAGAGCGCTTCGGCATGCCCGTCCTCGAAAAGGACGAGCTCAAGGAAGCCCTCTTCGATACCCTGGGCTTTAAGAACTACGGGGAAAAGAGGGCTCTGGACACCGCGGCCTGCGCCGTGCTGCTGAAAGCCGCCGACGCTCTGCTTTCCGCCGGGTCCTCCCTCATAATGGTCAACAACTTCAGGGAGGACATGACGGAAGCCTTAAGGAGCCTCCTTGAAAAGCACCCCTGCCCCGCCGTCCTGGTCTTCTTTAAGGGCGACGCCGACGTGTTCTATGAGCGCTACGCCGAAAGGGACAGGCTCCATCTGCGCCACCCGGGCCACGAGCTGCAGGACCGCTTTCCCCCGCGCGAGGGCGACCCTACGGGCTACGTGCTCACCCGGGAGGAGTTTTCCGACAAGTTCGAAAAGCTGGGCATGGACAGCCTGAACGTCGATATCCCCAGGATAGACGTGGAAGCGACCTATCCCGAAAGGATCGACATGGACGGGCTGGCTGAAAAGATACTCGAAATGCTGGGCGAAGCCCCGGGAGGAGAAAGATGAGACCCATAGCGGCGCTGCCCTTCTACAACCACAGAGGGCTGGTGTGCGGGGAAGCGAGGGAAATGCTGAAGGCCGCCGGCTTTGATATCGTCTGCAACGACACCGGAAGGCGCCTTTCCTTCGAAGAGCAGCACGAGATGATAAAGGACGCATACGGCATAGTCGCGGGCTCCGAAAAATACGACGCGAAGATGCTCGAAGGCTGCGATAAGCTGAAGGTCGTCATTCGCTTCGGCGTGGGCCTCGACAACTTCGACCTGGACTGCTTCAGGGAAAAAGGCATAAAGGTCGGTGTCATCGCCAACCACAACGCGGTGGCCGAGTACACCCTGGCCCTGATGCTGGCTGCCTTAAAGGACCTCTGCTATCAGGATTCGGTGATCAAAACCGGAGGCTGGGAGAGAAGGCCCATAAGGGAGCTGGGCGCCATGACCGTGGGCCTCGTGGGCTTCGGCCGCATAGGAAGAAGGACAGCGGAGCTCCTTAAGGGCTTCGGGTCCCCCCTCCTGGTCTGCGACCCCTTCGTGGCCCCCGGGACCGCGGAGGCTTACGGGGCGAAGCTCGTAAGCTTCGAGCAGCTCATGAGGGAAAGCGACATAGTGTCCCTCCACCTTCCCGGAACACCCGAAAACAGGCACCTTATAAACAGCGAGAGCCTTAAGCTCATGAAGCCCGGGGCTTTCCTGATCAACGCGGCGAGGGGCATACTCGTAGACGAAAACGCTCTCGCGAAAGCCCTTGAGAGCAAAACCTTAAGCTTCGCCGCCCTCGACGTCTTCGAGCACGAGCCCCTGGCAGAGGACAGTCCTTTAAGAAAACTTGAAAACACAGTACTTTCCCCCCACGACGCGGCCCTGACCCGCGAGACCAACTACAACGCCGGCCTCATCTGCGCCAGGTCCATCATAAACGTCTATAACGGCGGGGAACCGGAGTATCCGGTCGATCTTAAGCGCTGACAGCAAAGGAGAAGCAAAATGAAGGTATGTGAAAGACAGCTGGAAATCATTCAGAAGATAGCCGACGCCCCCGGCCCCTCCGGTTTTGAGGACGAGGTGGTAAAAGTCGCGAAAGAAGCGGCCTCCTGGATGCCCCGCATCGAAGAGGACCGCATGAGGAACCTCTTCTTCTACAGGAAGGAGCACGACGGAAACAAGCCGGTCATAATGCTCGACGCCCACAGCGACGAGGTGGGCTTCGTGGTCCATTCCGTCAAGCCCAGCGGCTGCCTGCGCTTCGTCACCGACGGAGGCTGGAGCACGAGCGGCCTTCCCTCTTCCAAGGTCATGGTGAGGAACGCCCTGGGAGAGTACATCCCCGGCATCATCGCCTTAAAGCCTGTCCACTTCATGACCGCGGCCGAGAGGAACGCCTCCGGCGGTATGGAAGTATCGTCCCTCGTCATCGACATCGGAGCTACCTCAAGAGAAGAGGCCATCGAGAAGTTCCACATCAGGATAGGAGAACCCATAGTGCCCGCCGTTAAGTTCGAGTACGACAGGGAGCGCGACCTGATGTTCGGAAGGGCCTTCGACTGCCGCATAGGCTGCGCCGCACTTCTCGAGACCTTAAAGAGGCTGGACGGCCTGGACCTTCCCTTCGACGTGGTCGGAGTCCTCTCCTCCCAGGAGGAAGTGGGCGAAAGAGGCTGCAAGGTGGCTGTCAACAGGGTAAAGCCCGATATCGCCATCGCCTTCGAGGGCTGCCCCGCCGACGACACCTTCACCGAGCCCTACGCCATTCAGACGGCCCTTAAGAAGGGGCCCATGATCCGCCATCTGGACCGTTCCATCATCTGCTCGCCCAGATTCCAGCGCTACACCCTGGATCTGGCCGCGAAGAAGGGCCTGGCTATCCAGGAGTCGGTCAGAGAAGGCGGCGGGAACAACGGAGCCGTCATCCAGACCGCCTTCGACGGCACCCCGGTCATAGTCGCCGGAGTCCCCGTGAGGTACATACACAGCATGAACTGCATCACCTCCTACTTCGATTACGAGGCCACGGTGCAGCTGGCCGTCGAGGTCGTAAAGTCCCTGACGCCTGAGATAGTCGCAAGTTTCTAAAACAGACCTGAACAAAACGCTCCCGGCCGCGGGCATACCGCGCCGGGAGTTTTTTCTTGCCGGCTGCATGAAGGCCTGACAGGCGTCTATTTCAAGACAGGCGTTGACTTGCGCATGCCGCGGGATTATTATTAATTGTTAAGATTTGTGCATAAGGAGGATAACTATGCCTTCAAATTCAGATAAGCGTTTCGCGGTCCTCATCGACGCGGAAAACATTTCGGACAAGTACATCAAGTTCATTCTCGACGAGATCTCGAGCGAGGGCGAAGCCACCTACAAGAGGATATACGGCGACTGGACTAAGCCCAGCCTGGCCCCCTGGAAAAAGGTGCTCCTGGAGTACTCGGTGATGCCGGTGCAGCAGTACAGCTACACCCAGGGCAAGAACTCCTCCGACTCCGCCATGATCATCGACGCCATGGACATACTCTACTCGGGCAGGGTCGAAGGCTTCTGCCTCTGCACCTCGGACAGCGACTTCACCAGGCTGGCCGTGAGGCTCAGAGAGTCCGGCATGATAGTGGTGGGCATGGGAGAGAAGAAGACTCCCAAGGCCTTCACCTCGGCCTGCAACAGGTTCAAGTACCTCGACCTGATCTCGGCCGCGGCAAAAGCCCAGGCGAGAGCGGAAAAGAAGCAGAACGAAAAGCAGGAGAAGTTTGACAAAGCCCAGAAAGACGCTAAGGACAAGGCTCCCAAGATCGTAAAGAGAGACGAAAAGCCCGTCAAGGGACCCGAGCTTAAGAAGCCCGAGGGCGGCCCGATCAGCGTCAAGCTCCCCTCTTCAGCCGAAGAGCCCCGCGATATCCACGAGGTCCATGAGATCCATGAAGCCAACGAGATCGAGAAGGCTCCCGAAAAGGATCCCAAAACCGGCAAGTTCAAGGCCGAAGACCTGGGCATCGTGCCCCTCGAAGAAGAGGAGGACCAGGGCGTATCCGAGGAAGTCACCAGCCTGGAAGAGATCAGAAACGCCATCATCGCCATACTCAACGAGGACGACGACGAGGACGGCTGGGTCTCCACCAGCGACCTGGGCAACAGGCTCATAAAGCGCTACTCCGACTTCGACGTGAGGAACTACGGCTACACCAAGCTGACCCCCTTCCTCAAGTCCCTCAAGGGCTTTGAGATGATGTCGGTGAGGAACGAGAATTCCAACGTGAAGCACGTGTTCTTAAGGGAGTACCAGCCCGACAGGGACAAGACCGATGACTAAGGCTGAAAGGCTCGAAGCCCAAAAGAACCGCCTTGACGAGATGCTGATCCACGAAAGGGGCCTTTGGGAAGCCGGAAGGAATTACATAGCCGGCGTCGACGAGGTAGGACGCGGCCCTCTTGCGGGGCCCGTGGTCACGGCGGCGGTAATACTCCCCAAAGATTTCAGCCTTTTAGGGGTCGACGATTCCAAGAAGCTGAGCCCCAAAAAAAGAGAGGAGCTCTTTGAGCAGATCAAAGAAGCGGCCCTCTGCTGGGCGATCGGAAGGCGCGAGCCCGAAAGGATAGACGAGATAAACATTCTCGAAGCTACCAAAGAGGCCATGCTGGACGCCGTGAACGGCCTTGAGATACGTCCCGACCACGTGCTCATAGACGCGGTAAAGCTTCCGACTCTGGGCCTTCCGCAGACCTCCATCATACACGGAGACGCCCTCAGCGTTTCCATAGCCGCGGCCTCCATCCTGGCCAAGGTCACAAGGGACCGAGAGATGACCGGGATGGCGAAGATATGGCCGGGCTACGCCTTTGAAAAGAACAAGGGCTACGGGACCAAAGAACACTACGAAGGGCTGGCGGCGCTCGGCCCCTGCCCCATACACAGAAAAAGCTTTTTATAGGGCTCAGCGCAGCCCCGAATAAACCGAAGGGAAACTACAAAATGGCTAAGCCGCAGAAGGATCTCAACAAAAACTGGCTCGTCAGCTCCATGGAAAAGGGCGGCAAGTATCAGGACTACTACGATTACGTGAAGCCCACCCTGGGCGGCAAATACGCCTACATGGGTCCGGTCTTCAGCTTCAGCAAGGACAACGACATCAGCTACGCGCGCTTCATAACCATCATGCTGATCTGCGCTTTCCTCATGATCGGAGCCTGCATATCCAGCGGCCTTCTGTACATCACGGCCATGAACACCCCCTGGCAGGTGGCTCCATACGGCCTCGAGGTCCTCTTCACCTGCATGACCTTCTGGGCGGTGCTGAGACTTGCCTTTACCAAGCAGCCCATGAAGATCTTCAACATGAGGCCCACGGCAGAAGCGATACCCAAGAGGTCCAGGATCACCATGTTCTGCGCCGCGGTGGGCCTCGCCGCCATCGCCTTCTACGTCTTCATGAACGGCTGGGACGGCAGAGAGAAGGTAGTCCCCACCCTGCTCTACATGGGAGCCAGGACCGTGGTCGCCCTGACCTCGGGCCTCATCTTCAAGCTCTCCACCGTCAACGTCTGGGACGAGGAGAACATCAACGAGGGCGAAGACGAAGAGGACGGGGAAGAGGATGAGGACGCAGCCGAAAAGGCCGCGGAAGCTTCAGATGAGGCTGAAGAGGCTTCTGAGGCGGAGACCGGAGCAGCTTCCGAAAAGACTGAAGAGGCGCCCGAAAAGGCCGAATAGTCTTATAAAATCAAAGCATTGCAATTGACCGGCCGGACAGGAGACGCTCAGGCCGTGAACTGAAAACATTCCGATATGAAAACGGCAAAGCGGCCCGCTCCCATGCGGCGCCGCTTTTTGCTGTCTATTCTATATCCCTCTGGGTGAGCCCCGCGGTGCGGGTTAGGTCCGGGTAAGCGCCCTCCCTTGCCAGCCCGATCACGTGCCGGCACTCCTCGGGGCTTTCTATGGTGAACCACAGCAGCTTCCCGCAGTTTTCGGGAAGGCTCCTGTCGGCGGTGTACTGGGTGAGGCAGTTCAGTATCTCGCTGTACTCCCTTTCGCGGCAGATGAGGGGGAAGTCCTCTCCCTTGCGGTCCCTCAGGTAATTGAGGCCGGAGCAGTTTCCGCAGCCCTTCTCCCCTCTCGCGGGACAGGCCCGGAGCTTCATGAGGGGGAGCCTTCCGTAGACGACGGCGCTGACGGGCATCGAGGGTCTGAGCTTTCTGAGATTTGCGTAGGACAGCTCCATCGAAAGGCAGGAGTCCTCAAGGCCCAGGGATCTGTACTCATCG
>JAFRWQ010000085.1 GCA_017437925.1 Bacillota bacterium | reverse complement strand
GGATCAAACTCTTAATTGATATCATCTGAAAGGCTTGCGCCCTTAAGATCTTCTCTTGAGTCTTCTTAACTCATTTAGAACGACTTGCGTTCTTTTGCTTTCGATTGCATCGAAATTATTGTTCGGAATCTGTACGAGAACCTTTAGCTTAAGCTAAAGTTCTTACCGATCTTGCGATCGTTTGTACATAATCGTCAGGAAACAACTTAATGTTTCCTTAGACTTGATTTCTACACTATGTTGTTTTCAAGGTGCTTTCCGCTTGCTGCGGAACGTTCATCATTATATGACCGCTTATCACCTTTGTCAACCGTTATTTTTACTTTTTTCAAAGTTTTTTCGCGGCGGATGATGGCGCGCTTCTCTGATGGACGCTCGATTAATATATCAGACGCTTTGACCTATGTCAACACTATTCAAACAAAAATTCCGCGGTTTTTTACGATTCCGCGGAATACTGAATTTTCAAGCTCTAAACCGATTTTAAGTTGAAATACGTCTGAACGTTAGCCCTGCTTAATTCATTTATCGTTCGCTCAAAGATCTGAGCTCTGAACCGTAATAATATCGTTCCTTCGGGTAAACTCGAACGATGCCCTTCCCGCTGCGCGGAGTTCGGCTCTCATTGGCGCTCTTACATGCCGTAATACTCGTCACAGGCCTTGAGACGATCCATCACGTACCGGCGAAACACGGAAAGACCCTCCTCCGCTTCGTTGTAGGTCCCGTCCGGCCAGCGCTCCTTATCTCTGACAAAGGCGCCCGACCCGTATATCTCAGCCTCGTATTCGTCTATTAGGCTGTTTATATGATCGTCAGACCAGGCGTCTTTCCTGAGCTCACGGTAGCACTCATTTATTCTTTCGATAATGTCGGTATCTTCGTTGTCTATGATACGGCGCAGATAGCCGTGCTTAAACTCATAGTTCTTGCCTGCTTTGAGCTGGTATACAGCGGTATAGTTTCCTTCCGCATCATTGACCCACATATTCCCTAAGGTAAGATCCATATCCCAGGGAGATATTATTGATTTTATTTCGCCGTCCCGCTCCGTCAGACAGAGGCAGTCGTTCTTGTACCTTTTTTCCCCGGCGCCGTTGTCCCGGCCCTGTATCATATTGAGGAACACGTAATGATGCATGTAATTTTCTTCATCTATGTATTCCAGCAGCTTTTCGGAATCATCCATGTTTTCAGCATAATAGGAATAGTATTCGCGGAGCAGCTTCCAGCAAAGCTCCTCGTCGTCTTTGAACTTCCCCTGCGCCTTCTCTATTTCGTATCCGGACAGAGCGAGCTTAGGCGAATCCAGCTCATCGAGCTCATTCGACCACTTGATCTTCTTGTACATGACCGCGTCCTCGCTTCCCGCCAGCATCTCCTTGCCGTCCAGCGGGCTGCCCAGGGCGTAAAGGCCCCAATACCCATCGTTGAGGAAAAGCTCGACGAAGCGGTACTCGCTGCCGTTCCTCACACCCTTGCTGTTTTTATACCCGCAGCTTTCGGTCCACAGATTGCTGCAGAAAACATTCCTTATCTTCTCCTGATCGTTGTATGCGGCGTACAGTATCCAGTCGTCGTCCTTTCTCATGCCGAGGAACGACCTCTTTTTCTTCGTTTCAGCGTCTTCTTTTTTAAGGGATATGCGGAAACCCTTTTGGGGATAGGATAGAGTCGTTGCGCCGCGCAGCCTGATGAGGCAGTCCGTTTCCGCCGCCTTGCCGGCGCCGCTGCCCCAGACTCTTATCTTTGCCCGGGCGTACTCCATATCGATCTCGCCCCTGAACTCGAGCTTCACTAAGGGCAGAGTCGTGACTACGAGATCGCCGATGAAGTAATGCTTTTTGTCGTATATCACGAAGCTCCCCCGCCGGCTTTCGGATATCTCCTCTTCGTCAAACAAAGAGCCGCTGAAACAAACCGCTGGCGCATCGAAGCCTTCAGCCTTAACCTCGGGAATACGGCCCTCCGCGAGAGCTGCGGCGTCGACCGACCAGAAGAATGTATCGCTGTCCTTATCGTATGCCAACTCGGTCCCGTCAAAAAACACGGAGCCTTTGAGGGAGATCTTCATTCTGTTATTTATTATATCGTCCCGGGAAGGGTCGATGCCGAGATCCGCTTTGCCGGAAGCGGCGCATGAAACAAGCAAAAAAGCGCAGAGAAACAGAAACAATATGAAAACAGTGTTTTTAAAGAATGGCCTCACAGCGGTCCTTGCCGTGTACTTACTGTTCATCTGGCCTGCGCATTTTCATTTCAACATCGCAAATGCGATCCGAATAAACCGGAACGCCGGTTAGTCTTTGCTATTACAATTGATTATGTTACGACTCCTTTAGATTTGTCAATACATCGTTTTAAAGCGCTCCACTGCGAGACCGCGTCGGGACGCAAAAAGCCCGGGATCCTTAAGATCCCGGGCCTGTCCGGCTTATGGGCTCATAGCCCTCATCACATCCTACAGGATGATCTCGACGATGTCGTTGTTCTTGAGTCCGGCCGCGTTGGCTTCGTCGGTGTCGACGTGCATCTCGGCGGTGTGTCCCTCTCCGCTGCGGATGAGGACGTTTTCAAAGATCAGGCCTCTCTCGCCGCCAACTCTGACGCTTACCATCTGCTTGTCGATGACTCCGGCTTCCTTGGCCTGGTCGGCGGTAAGATGGATATGTCTTAAGGCCGCGATGGCGCCTTCGGCAAGCTCGAGCTCGCCGCAGGGTCCTACCAGCTTGATGGGGGTGGAGCCTGCCAGCTTTCCGCTCTCTCTTACGGGCACGGAAATACCTAGCTGTCTGGCGTCGGTGAGGGCCAGCTCGATCTGGGACTGCTTTCTGAGGGGTCCGAGGACTCTTACGCCCTTGAGGGTGGTCTTGGGTCCCACGATGTCGCACTTCTCTTCAGCGGCGAACTGTCCGGGCTGCTTGAGATAGTTCTTGACGGTCAGCTGGGCGCCTTCTCCGAAGAGGACCTCCAGATCGGCCTGAGAAAGATGGATATGCTTGTTGGATACGCCAACGGGTACTGTGTAAGCCATTTTATACTCTCCTTTTTCGCAGTGATGCTTATTTATCTATTATAACCGATTTATTCGGTTTTGACCCATGAAATATACGGAAGATTGCGATATTTCTGATCGATGTCCAGGCCGTAGCCCACGATGAACTTGTCTTCGACCTCAAAGCCCACGTAGTCGGGCCTTAAGCTGACCTGCCTTCTGGCGGGCTTGTCGAGAAGGGTCGCTATCCTGAGGCTCTTGGGCTGCTTTTCGAGAAGGTATCCCTTGAGGTAGCTCAGGGTGAGTCCGGAGTCGATGATGTCCTCGGCGATGATAACGTTCTTGTCCCTTATGTCCATGTCGAGGTCCTTTATGATGCGGACGACTCCGCTGGTCCTGACGCCGCTGCCGTAGCTGGACACGGACATGAAGTCGATGGTGACGTCAAGGTCGATGCGCCTCATGAGGTCTGCCATAAAGGGGACCGAGCCCTTGAGTATGCCGACGAGCAGCACATCTTCGCCCTTATAGTCCCTGGTGATGTCGGCGCCTATCTCGGCCACCCTCTTCTGCAGCTGCTCCTCGGTGATGAGGATCTCGGAAAGATCGTACTTGGTTTCAGACATTGTTCTGTTTCTCCTCTTCTTTAACGGTATATTCAACATCGATGATGTCTTTGTCGCTGTAACCGGCAGGCTTTTGGCTGCCTCCCCCGGCGGGCTCGCAGGCGTCAAGCTCATCCTTGAGGTAGTGAAGGATGAAGATCCAGAGCACCAGGTCGTCCAGTATGCCGAAGACCGGTATTACCGGCGGTATTAGGTCAACGGGCAGGAAGAGATAGACCAGGCCGAAGACGACCAGGGCCTTCTTCCCGAAGGAGACCCTTTTGTCCTTAAGAAACCGCGGGATGGCGCGGAGCCGCCTTCTCAAGACGGCGAAACCTATGTATCTCACGGTCAAGCCTCCTTTCTTCCCGTCCGCTGCGCCTGCATGGCCTAAGGCCTTGCTTTCGGGCCCTCATAGGCTTCTATCAGGCTGCCCATATGCTCAAGAAGGACGTCCTGGCCGGTCTTTTTGAGGGCCGATACCGGGATCACGACATCTTCCTTTTCAAGGCTTAAGGTCTTTCTGATGACGGCCAGGTTCTTGTTCATCTCGTTTTTCGAGACTTTGTCGGCCTTGGTCGCGGCAACAAGGCCCGAGAGCCCGTAGTACCTCAGGTAATCGTACATCTGCACGTCCTGGGCGCTGGGCTCGTGGCGTATGTCCACCAGCTGGACCACTCCGACCAGGTTGGGACGCTTTGAGAGGTATTCCTCCATCATGCGGCCCCAATCTTCGGAGACCGCCTTCGAGACCTTGGCGTAGCCGTAGCCCGGAAGGTCCACTATCCTGAAGCTGCCGTTGATGAGGAAGAAATTTATGGTCCTGGTCTTTCCGGGACTGCTGCTCACCTTGGCCGCGTTTTTGTTGTTGGTCAGAAGGTTTATCAGCGAGGACTTCCCCACGTTGGAACGGCCCGCGAAGGCTATCTCCGGCAGGTCCTCAGCCGGGTACTGGGACTTCTTCACGGCAGAGCAGAGGAAATCCACCCTGTTTATCTTCATATGAGGGCCTCTTTCAGGGCGTCGTCCGCGGTATCGAGGAGGACGAAGCGCAGCTCGTCCCTTACGGCCTTGGGCAGGTCGTCCAGGTCCGCCTTGTTCTCTTCGGGAAGGAGTATGGTCGAAACGCCCATCCTGTGGGCGGCGAGGACCTTCTCCTTGATGCCGCCGACGGGCAGTATCTTGCCCCTGAGGCTTATCTCTCCGGTCATGGCGACGTCTTTTCTGACAGGCCTTCCGGTGAGGGCTGAGATGACCGAGACGCACATGGTGACGCCGGCTGAGGGTACGTCTTTCGGGGTCGCCCCTTCGGGGACATGGATGTGTATGTCCTTTGTCTTGTAGAAGTCCTCTTCTATGCCGAAATCGGCGCTTCTTGAGCGCACGTAGCTTATGGCGGCCCTGGCGGATTCCTGCATCACGTCGCCCAGCTGGCCTGTCAGCACTATGTGGCCGGTGCCGGGAAGAGCAGCGGTTTCAATAAAGAGGGTATCCCCTCCCACCACGGTCCAGGCCATGCCGGTGGCGACTCCCACTTCGTTCTTTCCGAGGAGCTTGTCGTAGTGGTAGCGCTTCTTGCCCAGGTAGCTCTCCAGGTTGTTTGCGGTGACGCTGTGCTTTTCCTTCTCACCTTCCACCACCTTGCGGGCGACCTTTCTGCAGAGGTTGGCGATCTCCTTTTCAAGGCCTCTTACGCCCGATTCCCTGGTGTAGGACTCTATGAGGGCCTTGAGCGCTCCGGGGCTGATGCTTATGTCGCCGTTCTCAAGGCCGTGGGCCTTGATCTGCTTGGGGATGAGGTACTTTTTGGCGATGGCCTGCTTTTCCTCTTCGGTGTAGCCCGAGATCTCCAAGACCTCCATCCTGTCGAGGAGGGGCCTGGGTATGGTCTCGGTGGTGTTGGCCGTGGTTATGAACATCACGTTGGAGAGGTCGAAGGGCACTTCGAGATAGTGATCCACGAACTCCCTGTTCTGCTCGGGATCCAGGACCTCGAGCAGGGCCGAGGCGGGATCTCCCTTGTAGTCGGCGCCTATCTTGTCCACCTCGTCGAAGAGGAAGACAGGGTTGCTGCTTTTGCACTCCCTTATGGCGGTCATGATGCGGCCGGGTATTGCTCCTATGTAGGTCCTTCTGTGGCCTCTGATCTCGGCTTCGTCCCTCACTCCGCCCAGGGACATGTGGACGAACTTCCTGCCGGTTGCTCTGGCGATGGACCTGGCTATGGAGGTCTTTCCCACCCCCGGAGGGCCTACGAGGCAGAGTATGGGGCCCTTCTCGCTTCCCGCGAGGCTCAGGACCGCCAGGTACTCGAGTATGCGCTCCTTTACCTTTTCAAGGCCGTAGTGGTCCTCGTCCAGTATTTTCTGGGCTTCCTTGATCTCGATATCCTGCTTGGTGGACTTGTTCCAGGGCAGGTCCAGTATCCACTCGACGTAGCTCCTGATCACCGCAAGATCGGCGGCGTAGGGAGGAAGCTTTGCGGCCCTGTTGATCTCTTTTTCAACCTTCTCGGTGATCTCGGGGGAGAGCTTCAGCTTCTTCAGCTGCTTCTTCCACTCCTCGGCTTCGGACTTTATGTCGTCCTCCTGGCCCAGCTCCTCCTGTATGGTGCGCATCTGCTCCATCAGGTAGTGCTCTCTCTGGGACTTGTTCAGGCGGTTCTGCAGCTTGGTGTTGAGCTGGTCCTCGTATTTTGCGATCTCGGTCTCCCTGACCAGGTACTTGACCACAAGGGTGAGCCTTTTGACGGGGTCCACGGTCATAAGGACCTTCTGGGCCTCTTCGGGCTGGACGTCCATCTGGGTGATGATGAAGTCGGCGATGAAGCCGGGCTGGTCCTCCCTGTCAAAGCCCCTGAAATCGTCGTTGGGGAAGCGCTGGTGGTCGGCCCTGTACTGGGCGTAAAGGCCCGAAGCGGTGCGGATTATCGCCAGCACGTCGGGGGTCAGGGCCACGTCCTCCTTCTCTTCTATGCGCTGTATCTCGGCTGCGAAGTAGGGGTTCTCGCTGACCATCTTCTTCACCCTGGCTCTGTACTGGCCCGAGACCAGGACTCTCAGCTGCTCTCCGGGCATCCTGAGTATCCTCTTGATCTTGGCCGCCGTGCCCACGGTGTAAAGGTCTTTAGCGGTGGGAAGGTCAACGCCCGGATCCTTCTGATTCGCAAGAAAGATCATGGAATCTCCGCTCATGGCGGCCTCCAGAGCCTGGATGGACTTCTCCCTTTCTATGTCAAAGCGTACCTCGGTGCGCGGAAACACGCTGACGCCCCTTAAGGCGATCAGCGGCATGGTCCGGGTCGAGGTCTCTTCTGTTATGATTTCGTCTGCCATACTTTTCCTTTCCGGCGCCTTCCGGGCGCTGCCTGCGAAAAAGCTTTAGGAATCGCTGTCCGCCGCCCCTTCGATGAGGGTAAGGACAGGCTCCGCCCCGTCTATGGTCTCGGCGGTCACGGTCACCCTGGCGATGTCCTTTCTCGAGGGAATATCGAACATTATGTCGGTCATGCGCTGCTCCAGTATACTGCGAAGGCCTCTTGCTCCGGTCTTCTTCTCTATGGCCTTTTCGGCCACCCTGCGCAGGCCGTCTTCGGTGATCTCAAGCTCGACCCCGTCCATGCCCAGAAGCTCGGTATACTGCTTGAGCAGGGAGTTCTTGGGCTCGCTGATGATGCGGACCAGGGCTTCCTTTGAGAGCTCGTCCAGCACCGCGACCGCCGGCAGCCTTCCGATGAATTCGGGTATGAGGCCGTACTTCAGCAGGTCTTCCGACTGGACGTGGTCCAGGATGTGGGGATCGTCGTCCTTCACCGAGATCACGTCGGCGTTGAAGCCTATGGTCTTCTCACCTATGCGTCTCTGTATGATCTTGTCCAGGCCGTCGAAGGCTCCTCCGCAGATGAAGAGGACGTTGGTGGTGTCGAACTGTATGAACTCCTGCAGGGGATGCTTGCGCCCGCCCTGGGGAGGCACGTTGGCCACCGTGCCCTCGAGTATCTTGAGCAGGGCCTGCTGAACGCCCTCGCCGGAAACGTCCCTGGTGATGGAGACGTTCTCAGATTTCTTTGCGATCTTGTCGATCTCATCCACGTAGACTATGCCCTTCTGGGCCTTTTCCACGTCGAAATCGGCGGCCTGCAGAAGCTTCAGCAATATATTCTCCACGTCTTCTCCGACATAGCCGGCCTCGGTGAGGACGGTGGCGTCGGCTATGGCGAAGGGCACGTTGAGGGTCCTTGCCAGGGTCTGGGCGAGAAGAGTCTTGCCGGACCCGGTGGGCCCTATCATTATAATATTGCTCTTCTGGATCTCGACCTCTTCTTTGCGTTCCTTTTTGGGGAGCTTTTTGTTCTCCTCGAGCCTTTTTATCCTTTTATAGTGGTTGTATACGGCGACGGCCAGTATCTTCTTGGCCTTTTCCTGCTCTATGACGTAATCGGAGAGAGCGGCCACTATCTCGCGGGGAGTCGGAAGAGGAAGATTTTCGACTATGGGTTCGTCCGGCTCTTCGCCCGGATCTCCGTTGAAGATCTCCATGGCCATCTCGGCGCATTCCCTGCATATGTACACGTTGGGACCGGCTATGAGCTTCTCGTTTTCCCCGGCAGGCTTTCCGCAAAAAGAGCAGACCAGTCGTCTCTCTTTATCGAATTTTGCCATGTCTTACCTCTTTTCAACAAGCTTGTCGGCCAGACCGTAGGCCACGGCCTGAGCGGCGTCCATGTAATTGTCTCTGTCGGTGTCCCTTGCGATGACCTCAAGGGACCGGCCCGTCCTTTCGGAGAGTATCCTGTTAAGGTCTTCCCTCTTCTTGAGTATGTGCTCGGTGTGTATGCGCATATCCTCAGCCTGGCCCTGCATGCCGCCCAGGGGCTGGTGTATCATGACCTCGGCGTTGGGAAGCACGTAGCGCTTGCCCTTTGCCCCCGCCGCCAGGAGCACCGCCGCCATCGAGGCCGCCATGCCTACGCAGATGGTGGATACGTCGGGC
>JAFRWQ010000084.1 GCA_017437925.1 Bacillota bacterium | reverse complement strand
GTAAGCCGCGCCCACCTTAAGGCCTGCTTCCCAGGCGCCGCGGGCCGCGGCCTCGTTTCCTGACATGAGATGCTTCATAGTATTACCTTTCTGTGCTTTAAGTTTTATCTGACGAACATATATCTTCGCAGCGGCTCCGCTGCGGACTTGACTTTTTATGCCGCGGGCTTATCCGACCAGGGCGCCCAGGGCGATAGACGCCAGCTTGGTGTCGGAGGTGTCGGCCCTGGAGGTCAGGACCATGGGAACGGCGGCTCCCACTATGATGCCGGCGGAGCGGGCGTTTGCGAAGTAGGTCAGGGTCTTTCCTATGCCGTTGCCCACCTCATAGGTCGGGACCAGCAGTATGTCGGCCTCTCCGCAGCCGGGAGCGCTGAACTTCTTGTGCCTGCAGGCGGCGGGGCTTACGGCGAGGTCCAGTCCCACGGGGCCTATGACGTCCATGTCGTAGGGGGCCCAGCGGTCCTTCATCTCGGCCAGAGCCGCGGCGTCGACCGTCGCCTGTATCTTGGGGTTCACGGTCTCAGCCCCGCATACGCAGGAGGCGTTTATGTGTCCGTAGCCCAGCTTTTTGAGCGTCATGGCGGCGTTTTCAAGGATCTGAGCCTTCTGCTCAAGATCGGGCGCCACGTTCATGCCTCCGTCGGTGTTGAGCATGATCTTGGGATACGAAGGCACCGAGTAGAACATGCAGTGGCTGATGAGCCTTCCCGTGCGTATTCCGGTCTCGCGGTTGATAACGGCCCTCATCATGTCGGCGGTGGAGATCAGGCCCTTCATGAGGCAGTTCGCCCTGCCCTCCTTCGCCAGGGCGACAGCCTTGGCTGCGGCCTCGGCGTCCCCTTCGGCGTCTATGATCTCGAAGGCGCCCTTCATGCCCTCTTTCTCAAGGAGGGCTTCGATATCGGAGCCTCTTCCGACCAGGATCGAGTCGGCTATTCCGAGCCTTTTGGCCCTCACCACCGAGTCTATGACGTCGGCGTCGTGGGCGGCGGCCACGGCCAGCGTTTTGCCCTCGGCTCCCGCCGCCATGGTAAGAAAATCGTCAACTGTCTTTATCATGCTTCACCTCTAATATTCCATCAGCTTACCGCCGTGAAGCACCCTTAAGGCTCCCTTGGCGAGAGACTCCATCTCGGCTTCGCCGGGAAGCACCATCACGGGCGCGATCTTCTCTATGTAGGACTTCATCTTGTCGCAGAGGACCTTGCTGTTGGCCATGCCTCCCGTCAGGACTATGGCGTCGACGTTCATTTTAAGGACCGCAGCCATTGCCCCTATATCCTTGGCCTGCTGGTATATGAAGGCTTCGAATATGAGGGAGGCCTCGGGTTCTCCCGCCATTGCCCTCTTTTCGACCTCGATGAAATCCTTGGTCCCCAGGTACGAGTAGACCCCGGCTTCGCTGCCCAGGACCTTCTTGACCTTCTTCCTGTCGCCCACCTCGAAACAGTAATTGATCAGGGCGTTGGTGGGAAGTGACCCTCCCCTGTCGGTGGAGAAGGCGCCTTCGTCCTTGACGTTGTAGACGTCTATGACCCTGCCCCTGTGATGGGCCGCGGTGGAGACGCCTCCGCCCAGATGGCAGACTATGAGATCGCAGTCCTCGTAATCCCTGCCGAGCATCTCGGCCGCCTTTCTCGCCATGCCCTTCTGGTTGAGAGCGTGGAAGAAGCTCTGCCTCTCCCAGCCCTTGAAGCCCGAGATCCTCGCAACGTCCTGAAGCTCGTCGACTGAGACCGGGTCCACGAAATAAGCCGGGATGCCGGCCTCATCAGCGATATCCCTCGCGAGAAGTACGCCCAGGTTCGAGGCGTGCTCCCCGTAGGGAGGATCCATGACTGTGGCTATGACCTCGTCGGTGACAGCGTAGGTGCCGCTGGGGATGTGCTTGAAGAGGCCGCCCCTGGAGCATACCGCGTCGAAATCGGAGGGCTCAAAGCCCATCTCCTTCATGGCGCCGAGCACCATGGCCTTTCTGTAGTCCTTCTGGTCGGGGATCTTCTCAAAGCCCGCCAGGTCAGCCGCATCGTGGTAAACGGTCTTTCTGGCCAGCTCCTTCTCCTCGTCGTATACGGCGACCTTGGTGGAGGTC
>JAFRWQ010000083.1 GCA_017437925.1 Bacillota bacterium | reverse complement strand
CCTCCATGGACGTGGAAGGCCGCGTCTGCGGGATCTCCGTGGGCGAGAAGGGCTACGTCGACTTTGAGATCTACAGGCTTGACGAGGGCGGACATTCCTCGACTCCCCATCACGGCGGAGCCCTGGACTACGTTGCCGAGGCGATCCTTGCCATACGCGACCACCAGTATCCCTACCGCATCACCCCCGCCGTCAAGGCAAGGTTTAAGGCCATAGCCCCCGTCATGAAGGATAAGGAGCTGGGCAGGCTCTTCTCCGACATCGAGGGCAACTGGGAGGAGCTCCTTCCCATCATAGACAAGAACCCCAAGCTGGCGGCTTACTTCCACACCACCCTGGTGCCCACCATGGCCCAGGGCAGCCAGCAGGGCAACATCCTGCCCGAGAAGGCTTCCATCAACGTCAACAGCAGGCTGCTGCAGGGCGACACCGTGGAGAGCGTCACCGAGTACCTCAAGAGCATAGTGCCCGAGGGCATGGAAGTCGTCCCCCACAAGGGCCACAACCCCACTCCCTGCGGGAACGTCGACAACGACGCGGCCCGGCTTCTCTTCAGCCTCTGCAAGGAGCGCTACGGCGAGGACATCACCCTGGTGCCCGACGTGGTCCTGGGCGGCACCGACTCCAAGTTCCTCTACGGCCTGTCCGACAACGTCTACCGCTTCGGACCCTTCTTCAACCAGAAGGGCGAGAGCAGCAGAGCCCACCAGGTCAACGAGAACACCGACATCGAGACCCTGGCCGGCGGCGCCGGATTCATGGTCGATTTCTTGAAGAGATACGGCAAGTAGGTATATATGGAGAGGTTCAAGGAAGTCTACAAAGAAGGTTCCCAGTACAAGGCCCTGCTCATGTCCATACTCATGACGGGCCTTGCCTACGGCATATATAAGGGCATCATCGACAATTACCTGGCCGAGCTGGTGGGCCTCACTGAGATGGGCAAGGGCGTTTCGGAGTTCTTCAGAGAGCTGCCGGGACTGCTTCTGGTCTTCATCCTGGCCCTGCTCTACATGTACTCTGCCGAGAAGATCTACAAGATAGGCGCCGTCCTCATGGTCATAGGCATGGGGATGCAGGCAATAGTCCCTCCCAACGCGGTGCTGGTCATAGTCGCCATGCTGATCTACTCCACCGGAGACCACATTCAGCTGGGCATGAAGAGCGCCATCTCCCTGCAATACTCCAAAGAGGGCAGGGGAGGAGAGGCTCTGGGCTACAACAATTCCATGAGCCACGCCGGCACCCTGGTGGGCTACATAGTGATAATAGTGGCCCTGAGCCTTCTGGGCGAGTCCAGGCCCTACAAGGTCTTCTTCACCGTATCGGCGGCCCTCATGGGAGTCGCGATGCTATTCTGCTTTGCCTTAAGCTCCAACACGAAGACCGACGCGGCCAAAAACCGCTTCTACTTCAGGAAGAAATTCATGAAGTTCTACATGCTGGAGATCTTCTACGGAGCCCGAAAGCAGGTCTTCTTTACTTTCGGACCCTACGTGCTGATACTGTTCTACGGAGCCAGCGCCGTGGTCATCAGCAGCCTCTACGCCATCTCGGCGGTGGCCTGCTTCCTGCTGGCGCCCAAGGTCGGCAAGCTCATAGACCGCCTGGGCTACCGCATAGTGATGATCATGGACACGATAATATTGGTGGGAGTCTGCTTCTTCTACGGCTTCGCCCACCACATCTTCCCCAGGAACATCGCCTTCATAGTCTGCTGCGTTAACTACCTGCTCGACTCGGTGATCTCGATGGCTTCGATGGCATCCAGCGTCTACGTCCAGGACATCTCGGACAGCGCCGAGGAGTGCCGCGCCACCATATCGACGGGCGTGTCGGTAAACCACCTGATCACCATACTGGTGGCCCTCTTCGGGGGCTGGATATGGAAGACCCTGGGCATTGAGACCCTCTTCATGATCTCGGCAGCCCTGGGCCTGTGCAACAGCGCCTACGCGGCCACCATCAAGACAGGCAGGGGACCCGTGAAGGCCCGCAAATAGGCGGAGAAAGGCGCTAAGATGCTGTTCGTTTCGGACGGAAAGACCCTGGATATCGATACTTCCCGCGTTATCAACGCGGGCTACGCGGGCTGCGACCAGGACGTGGTAAAGGCCCACATAGACGAGCTGGCCGCCATAGGGGTGAGCGTCCCCAAAAGGGTCCCGACCTTCTATCCCGTGCCCTCGATGCAGCTGACACAGGGCGGCTCCATCCAGGTAGGTCACGGTAAGACTTCGGCGGAGGTCGAATACGTGTTCATAAGAAGCGGCGAAAAGGCCTATATCACCGTGGGCAGCGACCATTCGGACAGGTGGCTCGAGAGCTTCAGCGTCAGCGCGGCAAAGCAGATCTGCCCCAACGTGGTCGCGTCTGAGCTCTGGGATTACGACACGGTCAAAGACCACTTGGACCTTCTGATCTTAAGGTGCAGGGTGCTCAAGGACGGGGTCTGGACCCTCTATCAGGAAGGCCCCGTCACCGCCATACTCCCTCCCGAAAAGCTGACGGAGCTGGGCAGGGGAGTCGTCCCCGAAGAGGGGGACATGGTGCTTTACTCGGGGACCATACCCACCATCGGCGAGATATACTTCGGCAGCCGCTGGAGGATATCCCTCACCGACGGCCTGCTGGGCAGGACCATAGAGACCGAATACTCGGTCGAAGTGCTGCCCGAGAGCATAGAATAGGGGATAAAAGCAGGGCAGCGGGCTCAAAGTCCTGAAACCCTCACAATAAAAACAAACAGACGGGGAGACCCGTCTGTTTTAATGTTTAAAGCTTTGCAGGCAAAAGGCCGGTCCTGAGGAAGGCTTTGTTTTTGCCGAATGTGAACATCCGCGGTAATGATGACCCACTGCCGATCATCCGCGGTATTGATGCCGCCGTTTGCCGATCATCTGCGGAAGCCTCAGCTTTTGCAGAAGGCTTCGATGGCAGCGGCGGCGAAGCCGGCCGTCCCTTTGCCTCCCGCCTTATCGATATTGGCTGTGAACTCGCCTCCCGCGGCGTAGGCCTGCCCCAGCCCCTTAAGTATCTCCTTCGTACAGGTATAGTAGTTGGCGGTGATGAAGCCCTGCAGCTTCCTGACCAGGGCCTGGGCCTCGGGGCAGGAAGGATCTTTGTCTTTGATCTTCCCGAACTCCTCGAATATCTTCATCATTTCAGCCGCCAGATCCATGTCCTCTTTGCCGCTGCGGCCCTTCGCCTTCACCTCGTATTCCTTGTATGCTGCGGTCTCTCCCCAGGCTTCTTTGGCCTTTGCCGCATACTCATCCAGCTTCTTAGTGTCGAATTCCTTAAAGCTCATGCTGTCCTCCTCTTCTTTGAGCGATCTTTTTGCCAGAGCGATCAGGCCCTCGAGGCGCTCCTTTTTAAGGCTCAGCAGCTCTATCTGCTGCCTCAGGGCGCCTTCCCTGTCGAAGCCCGGGCTGTTCACTATGCTTTTTATATCCTTCAGCGAGAATTCCAGCTCCCTGAAAAGCATGATCTGCTGCAGCTTTTCAAGGCTTTTTCCGTCATACAGCCTGTAGCCGGCCTCCGTCACCCGGGCGGGAGCCAGAAGGCCTATGCTGTCGTAATACTGCAGGGCGCGGACGCTGACCCCTGTCGTCCTGCTGACCTCGCGCACCGTCATCATGGCCGGCACCTCCTTCAAGATGAGTTCAGTATAAACTATTACGCAACGTAAGGGTCAAGGGGGAAAATAAAAGATCCCGGCGCCTTAGCGCCGGGATCCGCCTTATTTGCGGGCTTCCGCCTTTTGCTTAACTCCTCCTGTGCTCTTCCACCCACTTGTAGAAGTCCTTCACGACGCCCAGCAGTACGCTGTTGGGATAGACTGTCCCGCGCGATTTTGCGTCCTGCATGACCTCGAAGGCCTTCAGCTTCATGTCTTCGGGGATGCCGTAAAAGGCCTCGGCGATGGCTCCCGCCATAGCCGCTATGGTGTCGGAATCGCCTCCTATGGAGATCGACTTCAGTATCACGTCCTCAAAGGACTCGCCTTCCAGGAAGGCTTCGATGGCCTGAGGGCAGGAGCCCCGGCAGCTCTCGTCGAACTCGTAGGCGGGCCTGATCTCGTCAAGGGTGAAGCTGAGCGGGTAGAAATTCTCCTCTGTGAACCGCCTGATCTCGTCCTTGGTCTTGCCGGTCCTTGCCAGGAACACGGCTGCCGCGATCGCCTGGGCGCCTTTGATGCCCTCGGGATGGTCGTGGGTCACCTCGGCGGTGAGCTTCGCTGCGCGCAGGGTCTCGTCCAGGCTTTCGTACATGAAGCCGGCGGGTGAGACCCTCATGCCCGACCCGTTGCCCCAGCTGCCGTAAGGGCCCATATGAGGGTCGGCAAGCCAGCGGCGGAACTGCCCTCCGTAGCCGGCGCGTGGGAAGAGACGGCCGAGATGGCGCATGGACTCGACGAGGGCCTTCTTTACGGACTCATCGTCCCTGCCCCATGAGTCCATAAGGGCAGCGGCCACCGCAGCCGTCATGACCGAATCGTCGGTGGGGAAACATCCGTTTTTGAAAAGGACCAGCTTATCGATGTCCTTTTCGTTATTGAATTCGTAAACAGATCCGCATATATCGCCAATGATCGCTCCAAGCATTTTGTACCTCCTTTGCGCTTAAAGAAAACCGTGCCGCAGGACCAACCTGCGATACGATGATACTTCAGGCCGGGCGCGAAATGGTCAACCGGCGGTGGACATTTATCCATCTGCCCCTATCAGTTTCTTGTAACCGTATTTCAGGATCTGCTCGTTGAACTCCCAGATGTCGTAATTTCGGTTCTTGAGAAAATAAGTGACTATGATATCGAACTTACTGCCGTCGCTTAGGGCGATGCCTGCCGCCTTGAAGAAGATCACCGCTTCGTCGTAGCTGAGCTTAAGGGCAAAGGCGAGGGCGACCGCTGTCTCCACGGAGGGACGGGCCGCTCCCCCGCTGACCAGCTTGCTGAAGGCCTGCTTGCTTATGTGGGCGGCTTTGTAGAGCTGCGAAGGCTTGTCGATGCCTTTTTCGGACATAAGGCGGTAGAGCGCATCCACGAAGCTCTCGCCCTTATCTTCTATCATCTCATCAAGGGTCCTCTGGTCCTTCGCCTCTGCGGGGCTGAAGCGGCTTTGGACGAAGGCGTCCAGGTCTCCCAGCATCGAGCGGGCGATGCTTTCCGCGGACTCGCCGTGAAGCACCAGATACACCGAAAGGTCGGAATAAAGCTCGAGGTACTCGCTGATGGCGACTACGGCGATCTCAAGAGCCCTCGGTATGGGAAACCCCATGCTGCCCGCCGCGATCAGGGGGAAGGCGACGGACCCGCAGCCCAGCCGGTCAGCCAGCTCAAGGGACGAGCGGTAGCAGCTTCTCAAAATGGCGGCTTCTCCCAGGTCTCCGCCCTTGTAGAGGGGGATGTGGGTGTGGATCACGTATTTTGCGGGGATGTTATATGCGCGGGTAAAGACGGCCTCGCCCGGCTGAAGGGTCCCCGCCTTCTCTCTGCATTCCGCCTCGAACTCTTCGCCCCCCAGACTGTGCAGGAGCCGGTCGACCCCGGCATAGCCTGTAAGCGTAGGATTGGACGAATTCACTATGGCGTCCGCCTCGACGGTCGTTATGTCTTTGTATAAAACGGTAAGGCTCATGGTTTTAGTTGGTTTACGCTCTCATTTACCATTCAGTTTAGCATATAACAACAAAGGACTCCACCCGGTGGACAAAGAAACAGACGGGCGGACCCGTCTGTTTCATATTGGTAGTGCCTAGGGGAGTCATCGTCTCACGCTTCGCGTGATCCTCCGTCCTGCGCGCGCCGTAGGCGTGCTCGGACCGTAAGGCTCCGCCGGAGCCTTACGCCCTGCCGGGTTCGCCTCCCCTAGCCCTATTGTCATTAAACAAAGATCTCCACCCGATGGGTGGAGATCTTTGTTATTGGTAGTGCCTAGGGGAGTCGAACCCCTGATTCCAGCGTGAGAGGCTAGCGTCTTGACCACTTGACCAAGGCACCGTATTAAGTTTTCAGAACATTTGGTATTATACAGGCTGGTCCCGGGTTTGTCCAGCACATTTTTGCGCTGAGGCAAAACTTTTTTCGAAGGCGGGACCGGGGTCCGAAGAGCCGGGCGGTCCCGCTAAAAACAGGCCTTGAGCCGCAATATTTAAGTTACAAAGGCGGGGATTTCTGATACAATATTATGGGCCTAAATGTGGACATACGAAAGAGGGTCCCGCGGCCGTCAAAAAACGAGAAAGGCAAAAGACTATATGGATCATAATAAACTGGCGGAGCTCCTGTTCCCCGATATAGACAAGACTCCCGATTACTACGAGGCGCTCTATCCTCCCAGGCAGCTGCCCGAGGGGGCCATGGTGACCAGAATGGCGCCCAGCCCCACCGGCTTCATACACCTGGGCAACCTCTACGGCGCCCTGACCGACGAGCGCCTGGCCCACACCACCGGCGGCGTCTGCTATCTCAGGATAGAGGACACCGACGAGAAGAGAGAGGTGGAAGGCGCCGTGCCCGTCCTCATCGACGCTCTGAGCTACTTCGGCATCAATTTCGACGAAGGGGCGAACAAGGAGGGCGAGAGCGGAGCCTACGGGCCCTACACCCAGAGCAAGAGGGCTGAGATATACCAGACCATGGTTAAGAAGCTGGTCCGCGAGGGCAAGGCCTACCCCTGCTTCATGACCGAAGAAGAGATAGAAGCCATGCGCGAAGAGCAGAAGGCAGCCGGGCTCGACCCCGGAGTCTACGGCAAGTACGCCCGCCACAGAGACCTTGGCTTCGAAGAGGTCGAGGCCCGCATAAAGGCCGGAGAGGAGTTCGTCATACGCCTCCGCTCCAACGGCGATCCGGGCAGGTATTTCAGCGTCACCGACGCCATCAGAGGCACCATCTCCATGCCCGAGAACGTGCAGGACGTGGTGATACTCAAGAAGACCGGCCTTCCCACCTACCACTTCGCCCACGTGTCGACGACCATCTCATGCGCACCACCCACGTGGTGAGGGGCGAGGAGTGGATGGCCTCGGTGCCCATCCACGTGCAGCTCTTTGAGGCCATGGGCTGGCCGCTTCCCATCTTCTGCCACAACACCGTGCTCATGAAGATAGACGAGGAGACCGGTCAGAAGCGCAAGCTCTCCAAGCGCAAGGATCCGGAGCTCTCACTGGAGTACTACAAGAAGCAGGGCTACTTCCCCGAAGCGGTGAGGGAGTACCTGATGACCATACTCAACTCCGACTACGAGGAGTGGCGCATCGCCAACCCCCTGGCCGACTACCGCGATTTCGCGTTTTCGCCCTCAAAGATGAGCGATTCGGGCACCCTCTTCGACCTTAACAAGCTCAACGACGTCTCAAAGGACGTGCTGGCGAAGAAGAGCGCTTCCGAGATCCTGGACTTCATGCTGGGCTGGGCTAAGGAGTACCATCCCGACATCTTCAAGCTCTTCAGCGATAACAGGGAGATGCTCCTCAAGGTCTTCGACATAGACAGGGGAGGGGAGAAGCCCAGAAAGGACCTGGTCTACGCCGAGCAGATCTTCGACTTCGTCAAATACTTCTTCGACGAATACTTCGCATACGAGAGCGAGTGGCCGGCCGAGGTGAGCCCCGAAGACAGGCGCGAGATACTCAGGCGCTACATCGAAGGCTACGACCCCGCCGACGACAACCAGACCTGGTTCGAGAAAGTGAGGGCCATCACCGCCGACCTGGGCTACGCCGTCAAACCCAAGGATCACAAGAAGAATCCCGGAATGTACAAGGGCCATGTGGGCCACGTCAGCGGCGTCATAAGGATAGCGGTGACCGGCAGGGCCAGCTCCCCCGACCTGTGGACGGTGCAGCAGATCATGGGGACCGAAAAGGTGCGCGGAAGAATCGAAAGGGCTATGGAGCAGTAATATGGATCTTAAGGATTTTAAACACGTTCATTGCATAGGCGTGGGAGGCATAGGCCTTTCGGGCATCGCCTTTATACTGAGGAGCAGGGGCTACAGGGTCTCGGGTTCCGATATAAAGGAGAGCAGCGTCACCGACCAGCTGAGGGCCGCGGGGGTCGAGGTCTTCATAGGCCACAGCGCGGATAACCTGGGCGACACCGACCTGGTGGTCTTTTCCGCCGCCGTCTCCGCT
>JAFRWQ010000082.1 GCA_017437925.1 Bacillota bacterium | reverse complement strand
GGAGGAAGCCGCGGCCCGGATGAGCGCCTCGGGAGGCATGATAAGAAGCAAAGAAGGCCTTGAAAGAGCCCTGAGGGAGACCGAAGAGCTGCTAGAAAGCTTTCCGGAAAGGGTAAAGCGGCCCGAAAAGGAAGAGCTTTCCCTTTTCTTCAGGCTGAGAGATATGCTGATATCCCAGAGGCTTTACCTCGCCGCCATGCTGGATTACCTGGAAAAAGGCGGGGGAAGCAGGGGCTCCGCCCTGTACACCGACCCCAAGGGCGAGCTCTTCGACCCGTCCCTGCCCGGGATATTCCGCCTGAGGCTCGACAAGGGAGACCACTCCGAAGTCATACAGGAGGCAGCCCTTAAGGACGGGGATGTGGAAATCACCTGGCGGCCCGTCCGCCCCATACCCGAAGAAGACTATTTCTTTGAGAACCGTTGGAAAGAGTTCAGGGAGAGGGAAGGGCTCTGAGCCCGGACCCTGCCGCAGAAGACCGAATGGAGGCCGCGAAATGAACGAAACTCTTAAGCTCATATCAAACACGGGGATACTTCCCGTCATCGCGATAGACGACGCTGAGAAGGCTGTCCCCCTGGCGAAAGCCCTGCTTAAAGGGGGCATAGCCGCTGCCGAATTCACCTTCAGGACCGAAGCCGCGGAAGAGGCCATAAGGGCGGTCGCAAACGAAGTTCCCGAGATACTGGTTGGAGCGGGCACCGTGCTTACCCCCGACCAGCTCGACAGGGCCCTTAAAGCGGGAGCCCGCTTCATAGTGACCCCGGGCTTTAATCCCGAGCTGGTCAGATACGGCCTTTCGAAGGGCGCCCTCATGCTTCCGGGCACCGCGACTCCCGGGGAGATGGAGCAGGCCATGGCCTTAGGCCTTGAAGCGGTCAAATTCTTCCCCGCAGAGGACAGCGGCGGCATAAAGAAGCTCAGGTCCCTCGCCGGTCCCTACAGGGATCTCAAATGGGTCCCCACGGGAGGGATAAACCCGAAGAATCTGGGCGAATACCTGTCCTTCGATCAGGTACTGGCCTGCGGAGGCACCTGGATGGTCAGAAAAGACCTGATAGAAAGCGAGAGCTGGGATGAGATCACGGCCCTGTGCAAAGAGGCCGTTGACATAATGCTGGGCTTTAAGCTCTCCCATGTGGGTGTAAACACCGGCAGCGCCGAAGAGGCCGAAAACATGGCAAAGCTCGTGTGCTCCCTGTTCGGAGGAAGCCCGAGAGAACTGCCCAAGGCCTGGTTCGCAGGCGACGCCGTTGAGTTCATGAAGGGCGGCGGCCGGGGAGCAAAGGGCCACATAGGCTTTAAGACCAACAATGTGGAGAGGGCCATGCATTACCTGGGCCAAAAGGGCATAGAGTTCATACCCGAGTCGGTGGTCCGAAACGAAAAGGGCGAGCCGACCCTGGCCTATCTTAAGGGTGAGTTCGCGGGCTTTGCCGTCCACATCGCGAACAAGTAAAGTATCAGGAGGAACACCGTGCATAGGATAGTGACTTTCGGGGAGATAATGATAAGGCTCCAGCCTTACGATCACCTGCGCTTCGTCCAGGCCGACAGCCTGGAGTTCACCTTCGGGGGAGCCGAGGCCAACGTGGCCGTGTCCCTTGCCGATTTCGGCATGGACTCGGTCTATGTGACAAAACTGCCCGCCCACGAGATAGGCCAATGCGCCGTCAACTCCCTGCGCCGCTACGGGGTCGACGTCTCGAAGATAGTGAGGGGCGGAGACCGGGTCGGCATATATTTCAACGAGAAGGGCGCGTCCCAGAGGGGAGGCATGTGCATATACGACAGGGCGCATTCAGCCATTGCGGAGGCTGAGCCCTCCGACTTTGACTGGGATAAGATCTTTGAAGGCGCCGACTGGTTCCACTTTACCGGGATCACCCCGGCCCTGAGTCCCAGCGCCGCGAAGATATGCGAAGAGGCCTGCATCGCGGCCAAAGCAAGAGGAATAAAGATATCCTTCGACCCCAATTACCGGGCCAGGCTCTGGACCCTTGAAGAAGCGAAAAAGACTATTTCAAAGCTCAGCAGATACGTTGATCTCTGTATTACGAACCCCGAGCAGGCTGCGGACATCTACGGGATCGGGCTTCCCGCTTCCGAAATGAAGGACGGAAAGCTGAGCCGCGAGGGCTGCGTGAGCGCCGCAAAACAGCTGGCCGAAGCTTTCGGTTTCGAAAAGGTCGCCTTTACCCTGAGGGAGTCTTATTCCGCCAGCATCAACGGCTGGTCGGGCATGATTTATGATGCGAAGACCCGCGAAAGCGCGTTCTCAAAGGAATACAAGCTTTACATCGTCGACAGGGTGGGGGGAGGCGACAGCTTCGCCGCCGGCCTCATATATTCCCTGCTCAAGGGTTCGGATCTTCAGACCTCAGTCGATATCGCCGCCGCGGCTTCAGCCTTGAAGCACAGCATAGAAGGCGACTTCAACATGGTGAGCATAGCCGAGGCAGAGAAGCTGGCGGCGGGGGACGGCTCCGGCCGCATCCAGAGATAAAAACTTCGCTTAAAGATACAGACCTATGAAAGAAAGACCTGTCATACTCATAACCAACGACGACGGCATCAGGGCGGACGGCCTGATGCGTCTTATCGCGGCGGCCCTTCCTTACGGCGAGATCTGGGTGATAGCGCCCGAGAGCCAGAGAAGCGCAAGCTCCCACGCCATAAGCCTGCTCTCTCCCATAGACATAAGGCCTTACGGCCTTGGGATCCCGGGGGTCAGGGCTTTTACTTGCAGCGGGACCCCGGCCGACTGCGTGAGGGTGGGCTCGGTGAGCCTGATGCCGAAGAAGCCCGATCTTCTCCTCTGCGGGATCAACAGGGGCTACAACTGCGGCACCGACATACAGTATTCGGGCACGGTGGGAGCGGCCCTTGAGGGAGTATTTCAGGGCTTCAGGTCCGTCGCTTTCTCGGAGGGCAGGCTCAGCAGCGACGTCTGCGAGGCCTGTCTTGAGACTGTCCTTGCCGAGGTCATAAGCCTGGATCCGGGCGAAAACGCAATAATCAACGTCAACTTCCCCGACTGCCCGCTCCCCGAATTCAAGGGCATATTAAGGGACAGGACGGTCTCGAAAAGCATGCTCTACATCGACGGCTACGCCCTCAGGGAGACCCGGGAAGACGGGACCATGAGCTTCACGGTGGACGGGGTCTATCACGAGGAGGCGGAAGAGGGCAGCGACCTTCGGGCCGTCCTCGACGGGTATATTTCCATAGGAAGAGTGAGAAATCTGGGATAAATATCGACGGTCTCGCTTAAGAAGATCCTTTCCGCGGTTGGTTCCCCTATAAGATCGAAGCCCAAAAACCCGCGAAGATGGCACGGGCCGTTAAAATACGGCGCTTTAGAAGCGCGAAAGGTCGATAAATGGCTGAAAAAAGCAGAAAAATCAGTCCGGCGAAAATAATACTTATGCTCGCGCTGCGCGTTATAGAGATCGCTCTCGCGCTCGCTGTTCTTCTGGTCGCCTTTCTTTCGCTCACCGAATACAGGCCCGAAGACAAAGAGCCCGCCGCCATAGAAGGCGGGGCCGCAGGCGTTCTTAAAAAGGGCGATGAGATCGGCGTCGTCAGCTGGAACATAGGCTACGGGGCTCTGGGCGAGACCGCCGACTTCTTCATGGACGGCGGGACCATGGTGAAGACCGCCGATAAAGCCGGCGTTGAAGCCAACATGGAGGGCATAAAGAGCGCCCTAAAGGACCTGGATCCCGACGTCATCTTCATACAGGAAGTCGACATAAGCTCGGCCCGCTCGAGCAGGGTCAACGAATACCTGATGCTGCAGCAGGCGTTCCCGGACATGACCTCCTCCTTCGCCGCCAATTTCAGGACAGCCTTCGTCCCTTACCCCATACCTCCCATGGGAAAAGTGGACGCAGGCATCGCGGTGTTCAGCTCCTTTGAGCCTTCTTACGCCGAGAGGGTGCAGCTGCCCGTACCCTTCAGCTGGCCGGTCCGCGCGGTGAACCTCAAAAGATGCCTCCTCATCAACAGGATACCCGTTGAAGGGGGAGGGGAGCTGGTCCTTGTGAACCTTCATCTCGAGGCCTACGACGACGGCGAGGGCAAGGCCGCCCAGACCGCCATGCTGGCGGAGATCCTAAGAAGCGAGGCCGGGAAGGGCAATTACGTCATAGCGGGGGGCGATTTCAACCAGATCTTTTCCTCGGCAGACGGCAGCGCCTATCCCTCCCTCACCGGCGAGTGGGTGCCCGGCGTCATAGACGTCGAAAGCTTCGGTGAAGGATGGCAGTTCCTCATGGACGACAGCCTTCCCAGCTGCAGAAGCCTGAGCATGCCCTATGCGGGCGCCGATAAGGAAAGCTTCCAGTACTACCTGATCGACGGCTTCATAGTGTCCGAAAACATTGAAGTTTCAAGCCTTAATACCGTAGACCTGGGCTTCGTGTTTTCCGACCACCAGCCGGTGCTGCTGAACGCGGTGCTGAAATAAGAGCCCTAAGCCCAAACGGCAAACATTTATAAAAATAACCATTGATATTTGCGCAAAAACTGTTAGTATTACAGGCGAAAAACCGATAGGAGGATCGCAATGGCAGAATTAACGATAACCCGTGAGAATTTTGACGCCGAGGTCATGAAGTCGGAGCTTCCGGTGCTGCTGGATTTCTGGGCCGCCTGGTGCGGGCCCTGCAGGATGGTAGCCCCCATAGTGTCCGAGATTGCTGAGGAATACGCGGGAAAGCTCAAGGTCGGCAAGGTCAACTGCGACGAGCAGCCCGAGCTGGCTTCCATGTTCGGCGTTTCCAGCATACCCCTTCTGGTGGTCATGAAAAACGGCAAGCCCGCCGGCTACTCCCTGGGCTACAGGCCCAAGGAAGACCTCATAAGGGCTCTGGGCCTCTAACGTCCCTTAAGCCTCTCAAAGGAGACTGAAATGAAAGTAAAACTCAACCCCGACGCGGAAATGGTAAGGCTCGTAAAAGAGGGCCTTGAGCGCACCGGGGGATACTGTCCCTGCAGAAGGGAACAGACTCCCGACACCAAATGCATGTGCAGGGAATTCAGAGAGCAGATAGCGGACCCCGATTTCGAGGGTTTCTGCCACTGCATGCTCTATTACAAAGAAAAGTAAAATGCTCGGCAGCAGCGACAAACAGAACCACTTCTTAAAGCTTCTTCTCGACATGGGGGAGCTCATGCTGGCTTCGGGCGCCGAGGTGAGCAGGGTGGAGGAGAGCCTTGACCGCATGGGCAGGGCCTACGGGGCGAAGGGCATGAACGCCTTCGTCATCACCTCCAGCATAGTGCTCACCGCCCGCTTCAGCGATGAGACCATAGTGACCCAGACCCGGCGCATAGAGGGCTCGGGAGGCAACGACTTCGCAAGGCTCGAGGCTCTTAACGAGCTGAGCAGGGAGTGCTGCGCCTCTCCCGTCCCCCTTGAAGAGCTGGAAGGCCGCATAGAAGAGCTCAGGGCCATAGGCCCCTCAAAACTCAAGCTCTGCCTCGGAAGCATGCTGGCTTCCGGGGCTTTTGCCGTGTTCTTCGGAGGAAGCCTGTGGGACGGCATCGCCGCGGCAGCGGTCGGAGCCCTGGTCTGCTTCATGCAGCTGAGGACCGCCAGGTACATCACCGGAGCCGCCATCGTCAATTTCATACTCTCCCTCATTTCGGGCCTTTGCATAGGGGGTCTTTCAAGGCTCATCCCTCTGCTCCACAGGGACATGATAATGATAGGAGACGTGATGCTGCTGATACCCGGCGTCGCCATAACCTGCGCCATCAGGGACACCATGTCCGGCGACACCATCAGCGGGGCTATGAGGCTCATCGAGAGCCTCGTAAAGGCCGCTGCCATCGCCGGAGGCTTCATGCTGGCGATAATGCTCACCAGGGGGTAAAACATGCTTGTGCAGCTTATTACGGCCCTTCTGGGCTCTCTTGGCTTCGCCCTCATATTCAACGAGAGAAAGCAGCTGATGCTGCCCGCCTGCCTGGGCGGACTGGGGTCCTGGGCGGTGTATCTGGCGGTAAGGTCTTTGGGAGGAGGGCTGTTCTTCGCCGTCTTCATGGCCTCCGTCTTCGCCGCTCTGTATTCGGAGATAATGGCAAGGGGCATGAAGCTTCCCGCCACGGTGATCTTTATACCGGCTGCCATACCCCTGGTCCCGGGAGGCTCCCTTTACTACACGATGTAGGCCGCCGTATACGGCAGCGAGACCATGATCAAGTACAGGGGCAGCGAGACTCTTCACTGGGCCCTTGCCATAGCCCTGGGCATGAGCCTCGTCAGGGCTTTCTTCAGGGCCGTCCCCCGCATAGGCTCCAGACCGGCCAAATAACTCATCCCGAGGATAAATATGCTCTATCTTATACTTTCCGTCCTCAGCGCCAGCCTCATGATGGTCATGATGAGATACTTCGAGGAGAAGATCTCGGACCGCTACGTCATGTTCCTGGGAAACTACATCGTCTGCCTGCTGCTCGCCCGCGTCTACATGGGCGGAAGCCCGATATTTCCAAAGACAGAGAGCCTCAGGTTCACCCTGATCTGCGGCTTTTTCGCGGGAGTCATGCTGCTCGTGAGCCTCGCCATCTCCCAGTGGAACTTCGCGACCAGCGGCATAATACTGGGATCCACCTTCAGCAAGCTGGGCGTACTGGTCCCGACCCTGACCGCCGTCCTCTTCTTCGGGGAAAGGCCCAAAACCGTCCAGATCGCGGGCTTCATACTGGCCATAGCCTCCATCTTCATCATCAATTCCGACGGAGGCAGCGGCAATCTGACCGAAGAGGGGAGAAAGAAGGACCCGAAGCTTCTTAAGCTCATGCTCTTCGCCAACCTCATCGCGTCGGGCCTCACATCGACCATGTCCAACATCTTCGACAAGCTGGGCGACAGCTCGATGAAGAACAACTACCTCTTCTTCAACTTCGTCTTCGCCATAATCGCGACCCTGGCCGTGATAATAAAAAGGCGCAGCCCGGTGACTGCCGGCGACCTGGCCCGCGGAGTCCTCATAGGCATACCCAACTACTTCTCCATCAGGTTCATGCTCTATTCTCTGGCCGAGGTTCCCGCCACCGTGGCCTTCCCGGTCAACTGTATAGGCGGCATGATGCTCATGTTCCTAGCGGGACGCTTCCTCTTCGGAGAGAAGCTGAGCAGCAAAAAGAAGCTGGCTGTGGGCATAATACTGGTCGCCCTGGTCCTGCTCAACCTGAAATAGACCCTTACGCAAAAATGAACTTTTGTTCGCGGCGCCTCCCACGGCGCCGCTTTTTTGTGGTAAAATAGGATAGGAGGAAGCATGAAAGAGGACAAAAAGCAGAGAAGCTACATAGCCATAGACCTCAAGTCTTTCTACGCTTCGGTGGAGTGCGCGGACAGGGACCTGGATCCCCTTGACGCCAACCTGGTGGTAGCAGACGCCGAGCGCACCGAAAAGACCATATGCCTTGCGGTCTCGCCCTCCCTGAAATCCTGGGGAGTTCCGGGAAGGCCCAGGCTCTTTGAAGTCGTCCAGAAGGTGAAGGAAATCAACGCCTTGAGGCTTGAAAAGGCCCCCGGACACCGCTTTACGGGCAAGTCATGCTTTCATCACGAGCTCATCGCGGACCCCTCCCTTGAGCTTGACTACATAGTCGCTGTTCCCCGCATGGCCCACTACATGCGCTGCTCCACCGCCATATATCAGACCTACCTCAAATACATCGCCCCCGAAGACATACACGTATACTCGATAGACGAGGTCTTCATCGACGCCACCGACTACCTGAGGACCTACGGCATGAGCGCCCATGAGCTTGCCATGACCATGATAAGGGACGTTCTGGGCAACACAGGCATCACAGCGACCGCCGGCATAGGCACCAACCTCTACCTCAGCAAGATCGCCATGGACATAGTGGCAAAGAAGATGCCCCCCGACAGGGACGGGGTCAGGATAGCGGAGCTGGACGAGATGTCCTACAGAAGGCAGCTGTGGACCCACAGGCCCCTCACCGATTTTTGGAGGGTGGGGCGGGGCTACGCTTCAAAGCTTGAGCAGAGAGGCATTTACACCATGGGAGACATAGCCCGCTGCTCTTTGGGAAGGCCCTCGGATTACCACAACGAGCAGCTGCTCTACGATCTCTTCGGCATCAACGCCGAGCTCCTCGTAGACCACGCCTGGGGCTGGGAGCCCTGCACCATGAAGGACATCAAGAGCTACAGGTCGGAGTCAAGCAGCTTAAGCACCGGCCAGGTCCTTGAAGGCCCCTACAGGTACGACAAGGCCCTGCTGATCGCAAAGGAGATGGCCGAGGTCCTGAGCATGGACCTGGTCGCAAAGGACCTGGTGACGAAGCAGATCGTCCTAACCGTGGGCTACGACGTGGAGAACCTTGCTCCCGATAAGAAGGGCAGCTTCACCGGCGAGCTCACCGCCGACAACTACGGAAGGCTCATGCCCCGCCAGGCCCACGGCAGCATAAATCTTTCGCGCTACACCTCCTCCACCGAGATGATAATGGAGGCTGTTGCGGAGCTCTTCTCCCGCATAGTCGACAGGAACCTGACCGTAAGGCGCATGTACGTGGTCGCGGCGGGGACCATTACCGAGGATATGGTGCCCAAGGGCAGCGGGGAAGAGCAGCTGAGCATCTTCACCGACTACGCCGAAGAGGAGAGGAAGAGGGCCGAAGAGGAAGAAAAGCTCAAAGAGGAGAAGCAGATGCAGCAGGCCATGCTGGCCATAAGAAGAAAATACGGCAAGAATGCCATCGTAAAGGGCCTCAACCTGGAGGAGGGCGGGACCACCATCAAGAGGAACGGCCAGGTGGGAGGGCACAGGAAATGAGCGGAAAGGAATTTCCCTACGAGGATATAATAGACCTCCCGCACCCTGTATCCCCAAGGCACAAGCCCATGGAAAGGCTTGACAGGGCGGCCCAGTTCGCCCCCTTCGCGGCCCTCACCGGCTACGGAGAGGCCGTGGAAGAGACCGCAAGGCTCACCGACGGCAGGATACCCATAACCGACGAGATGAAGGACGAGCTGGACAGGCGCATGAGGCTTCTTGTCTCCGCCGGGTCTTCGGCTCCTCCGGCCGAGATCACTTATTTCGTCGAAGACGGCAGAAAAGAGGGCGGCCGCTATGTGAAGATGACGGGCCGCATCGCGAAGCTGGACAGGGTGAGGCGGCGCCTCATAATGGAGGACGGCAGCGAGATAGCGGCGGAAGACATCTTCTCCATCGATTCCCCCGTCTTCAGGCTGTCCGACGAGGATGGCCCCGAAGATGCGCTGTGACCGTGGGCCCACTTGAACGCGGGCCCCGCTGATGGTAAAATCATTTGAAGGATGCGGGGCAAAAGCCCCAGGGAAAGATATGTTTGAAAAGAGAAAGCAGAGCGCGAGGCTCAGAAAAAACCTGAGGCACTTCAGCAGAAAGAGAGTCGACGTCAGCAAGTACGTAAAAGACTTCTACGTTGAGAACGGCCTGGCATACATCTCCTGCAACGTCACCGGCTACGGGGACATCATAGACCCTTATTCGGTCAAGGACTACGAGTGGCTCAACGATTCCTTCGCCCGCTTCATCGAGTCCAACGCGACCTACGTGCCCACCGAGTACCCCATAGTGCTGGAGATCTGCGGCACCAGCTTTTCGCAGGAGCAGAAGGACGTAATAGAGGCGACCATAGCCGACTACTACGCCTTAAAGCTGGGCGACTGCCAGCTGGTGCTCGAGGAGAACGCGAGAAAATCGTGGACCCTTCTCATCTTGGGGGTCCTGTTTGCCGTGCTCATAAACACCGGCGTGGGCTTTCTCAACATAGTTCCGGCCCTCTCGGAGGCTTCGTTCATATTCTACTGGCTGTTCCTGTGGGAGTTCGTGGACTGCGCCTGGTTCGAGAGACGGGAGCTGGTCTCGGCCAGGGTGGACGCCGCCCAGATGGCCAGCATAAAGGTGGTCTTCAAGCCCATATTCGTGGACAGCCCGGTGCCAGACGAGACCAGCGTGCTCGAGGAGATATTCGAGACCATAGAGATACTGCCCAGCGACTACGACGAAGATGAAGAAGAGGAGAACCAATAGACCATGAACGTTAAGATATTACACCTCATAGAAGGAGCCAGGCAGGCGAAGGGCCTCACCGTAATAATCGACGTATTCAGAGCTTTTTCCGTGGAGGCTTATCTTGCCGCTGCCGGAGCCGCGAAGATCATGCCGGTCTCGTCAAAGGATCTTCCTCTGGAGTACAAGAAGACCCATCCCGACTGCATACTGGTGGGAGAGCGCAAGGGCATAATACTGCCGGGCTTTGATTTCGGCAATTCCCCGACCCAGATCGAGGGCCACGACGTGAGCGGAAGAGAGGTCATGCACACCACCAGCGCGGGCACACAGGGTCTGGCAAACGCCGCCGGCGCGGACGAGATACTGACCGGAAGCCTGGTCAACGCCTCCGCCATAGCGGAATACATAAGGCGCAGCGGGGCCGAAGAGGTCTCCCTGGTCGCCATGGGCCTCGGAGGGAGCGAGGATACCGACGAGGACGTGCTCTGCGCCGAGTACATCAAGAGCCTGCTCGACGGCAAGCCCATGGGCGAAGAAGAGCTGAACTCCCGCATCGAGGCAATGAAAAAGACCAGCGGCGCCAAGTTCTTCGCCCCCGAAAAGCAGAAGGATTTCCCCTCCGGGGACTTTTACCGCAGCACCGCGGTCAATAAGTTCGGCTTCGTCCTGAAACTGGAAAAGGGCGAGCCCTATGATTACGTAAGAAGGATAGACGTTCTTTAAGCGATGACGAACTTCAGCTTCACCTCAAAGCCCTCGAGGCCGTAGGTGTTCCTGATGAAGTTCTCAACAAGCACTCTCGCATTGGCCTGGGCCTGGGTAAGTATGCCCCTGTCCCGGGCTTTTTGTTCCTCGTCTTTGATAAGGCTGTTGAAACTGTCGGTGACGTCGGTGACCTTCAGGGTGGTGAAGACTCCGGTCTTCTCGTTGTAGAGCTTGAAGGAGTCGGGGTCCACCGAGGAGCTTATGATCTCGGGCTGGGGCATCACCACGGTCACGGTCTTTTTGTCGTCGTTCTTTTCCAGCTTTATCTCGCCGAAATCGACTCCCGCCAGTATGGTGCCGTCGTAGCTGTAGACGAAGGTCTTGACGGTACCGGGTATGGTTATGTCTGGTATGACTATGTTGGTCCCCTTTATTTTGGTCTCGGTGGGGAGCTTGGAGCTCTCCTCAAAGCTCGCCACGTGGGTGAAGTAGTACTCGGCGGTGCAGAGCTTTCCCATCTCCCTTATGCCCGATTCTATGGTCTCTCCCGAGATGACGACCTCTTTTTCGACCACTTTTTCAATGTAAGTGGTGACCGGGACTTCCTTGATGACCTCTACGGTCGCCGTCTCGACCTTGGGCTTAAAGAAATTGCGGACCGACCTGCAGGTCCTCACGCCTATGATGATTATGGTAAGTATTGCGATGATCATGAGGACTGCCGCCACTGTCTGCCCGGCCCTGTCGAGCTTTCCGGGTATTCTTCCGTGTCTGTACATCTTTGCCTCCTTTTACTGCTTGAGAGTGTATTTTGAGATCGTCCTGCAGATCTCTCCTATGTCGACCT
>JAFRWQ010000081.1 GCA_017437925.1 Bacillota bacterium | reverse complement strand
TGGCGGACGGCGATACGCCCCTTGAGACCATCATCGACCTGAACGCGGAAGAAGAGCGGGACGGCGTCTGGTCCTTCAGAAAGCTGATCGAAGAAGGCAAGGCCCTGATCGCCTCCGGCGACCGTTCCTATCTTGACGCTGAGATCAACGCTAAAGAGATGGCCGTGCTCCTCTTCACCTCCGGCACCACCGGAACCGCCAAGGGAGTCATGCTCTCGCACCGCAACATCTGCACCGACCTGATGATCGCCCCGACAGTGCTGCACGTCAACGACTGGGACATCTTCTTCTCCATACTGCCCCTGCACCACACCTACGAGTGCACCTGCGGCTTTCTGATGCCCCTCTACAAGGGCGCCGCCATCGGCTACTGCGAGGGCCTCAGGTACATCCAGAAGAACCTGAAGGAGATCAGGCCAACGATGATACTTTCAGTGCCCCTGGTCTACGAGAGCTTCTACAAGAACATAATGAAGACCCTGAAGAAGAGCGGCAAGCTAAAGACCGTCGAGACCGTGATGAAGCTGAACAAGGTCACGAAGAAGGTGGGCCTTGACCTCAATAAAAAGTTCCTGGGCCAGATCTACGAGACCTTCGGCGGGCGCTTAAGGCTCATGATCAGCGGCGGAGCCGCCATCGACCCCAAGATACTGCAGTTCTTCAACGACCTGGGCATCCTCGCCCTGCAGGGCTGCGGGCTCACCGAGTGCGCTCCCATGATCACCCTGAACCCCGACAAGCCGGAGCTTTTGAAGCACACCTCCATCGGCCACGTGATGCCCACTCTCAAGGTGCTCATCGACGAGCCCGGCGAGGATGGCATAGGCGAGATCTGCATCAAGGGCGACAACGTGATGCTGGGCTACTACAACAAACCCGGGGAGACCGCGAAGGTCATCAGGGACGGCTGGCTGCACACCGGAGACCTTGGCTACATGGATAATGACGGCTTCCTCTACATCACCGGCCGCGCCAAGAACGTCATCATCACCGGCAACGGCAAGAACGTCTTCCCCGAGGAGCTGGAGTACTATCTGGGCAAGAGCGACTATATCGCCGAGTCCATGGTCTGGGCAGAGAAGGACGAGGACGGCCGCGACACAGTGATCACCGCAACCATCAGGCCCGACTTCGAGGCCATAAAGGACGAGAAGGGCGAAGCCTTCGCGGGCGATCCCGCGCAGGTCGAAGCCCTGATACGCGAAGAGGTCGACAAGGTCAACAACGAGGTGCAGAGCTTCAAGATGATCAGGAACGTCCGCATCAGGACGGAAGAATTCGAGAAGAACACATCGAAGAAGATCAAGAGATTCGTGGAAGAAAACAGGAAATAGAGCCGCGAAAAGCGTCAACGGACCGGGGCCCGATGCCCCGGTCTTTATTTGCGCCCCAAAGGGTGGTAAAATATAAACGGTGATAAACCATCAGCATCCGGAGGACAGACGATGTTCGCAGACGCCATAGAAAAGATATCCGGCTTTACGAGGCCGGTAAAATTCATACAGAGATACCACGGTTCCTCCGAGGTGATCCCCGGAACCGCGACTCTATTCTTCGTCAATGAGAACGCGGTCGCCGTCACCTGCAAGCACGTCGCCGACGAGCTGCTGCGCTGCAGCCCCATCAACGCCAACTATCAGCAGTACAAGGCGGAGCTCGCAAGGCTGCCGAAAGGCGCCTCCAAAACGCAGAAGGATGCCGTCTCCGCGAGATTCGACCTCGATCCCCTGAAGACCGCCCAGTACAAGAGCATGTTCTTCCAGTGCGTCGACACCGGCAGCAACAGCGTCAATTTCACAGTTAAGAAGCATCCGCATTGGGAATGCTGCAGATTTTAAGAGCGAAGATGTTTATGGAGTTCATATCAGCATTGCAGACTCACATCCCATGACAGATATTGACGAAGAACACTATGTTATTGAGATATCGCCTATAAGATTGAAATGGGCTGTATAAACAAATCGGGATTTTCGGAGAAGGAAGACTTTGAGACCCGGAATCATGAGAGAGGTTTTAATATGAAAACGATGTTGGCTTTTGGCGACTCCGTTCTAAAGGGCGTTCTTTATGAGAAC
>JAFRWQ010000080.1 GCA_017437925.1 Bacillota bacterium | reverse complement strand
CCCCTGACCTCCACACTGCCAGTGTGGCGCGCTCCCAACTGCGCCAATACCCCAAACATTTTCTTCGCATGGGACGTTTTCGGTCCCTTTCATCTGCGAACATTGGAATTATAGCAGGCTCGTCTGTGATTTTCAAGGATTATTTGATATAATTTTAAAAAATGAGGTGAGAAAATGCTCAGCGTATATACAGGGCGCAGCCGCCAATGCCTGGAGGACGCCCTCTTTGAAAAACTGAAGGAGAGACTGGCCCTGATGCGAAGCGGCATGACCGGGGCCGGGAGGATCATACTGGTGGTCCCCGCCCAGTTCACCCTGAAGGCCGAAGAGCTGGCCTTTGAGAGGCTGGGCGAGGATGGCTTCTTCGACCTGCACATAGTCTCTGGCAACAAGCTGGAGCAGGACATCATCAGAGAGACCGGTGGACCCGGCCTTACCCCGATCAACACTCTGGGCAGGACCATGCTGCTGAGAAAGGTGGCGTCCGACAGGGCTTCCGAGCTCATGCGCTTCTCAAAGGTCGCGGGCAGCCGCGAATTCCTTAAGCTGGCCGGCGACTTCATCGTCCAGATGAAGCAGAACGGCCTGTCGCCCGAAGACCTTAAGGGAATACTGGAGGACATCGGAAGCTCGGGCCTGCTCTCGGAAAAGCTCCACGACATGAAGCTTATCGCCGAGGGCTACGAAGAGGCCATGAGGGGCCGCTTCACCGACTCCGAGGACCTGCTGGCTTTCGTGACCGAAAAGATCAAAAGCAGTTCCTACGTCAGGGGCTCCGAGATCTGGTACCACGGTTTTTACTCCTTCACGAAGAGGGACTGCGCCTTCCTTGCCGCCCTCGCGAAATATTCGAAAGGCCTTAATATGATGCTCCCCTTAGGCAGCGGAGCGGAGGGCGACGAGGAGCTCTACGCCGCTCCCTTAAGGACCCTGGGCCTGCTGAAAGCCGCGGCTGCCGAAGAGCGGGTCAGCGTAAAGACCGAAGCGGTGAGCGAAAAGGAAGAAGCAAAGGTCCTTCCGGTCCTCATACGCTGCTCAACCCCCTTCAATCAGGCGGAGACCATAGCGGCGGAGATCCTGAGGCTCATGAGAGAAGAGTGTTATAAAGCCTCTGAGATCGCGGTCCTCACCGCCGACGCCCCCGGCAGGACCGAGACCCTGGCGAGGGTCCTGGAAAGCTTTGAGATACCGGTCTTCATGGACAGCAAGCGCAGCGTCATGCACAGTCCCGCGGCGGCTCTTGTGACCTCCCTTCTGGACATGGCAGCCGATGGGCTTAAAGCTTCAAACGTCATAAGCTTCATGAAGCAGGGCCTTGCTGGCGGCGCGGAAGATGCGGGCCTTCGCGAGGAAATTGAAATATATATCAGAAACTACAGGCTCAGGGGCAAGGCCTTCCTTTCTCCCCTGCGCTACGGGGCCGACCATTACGGTGAAGAAGAGCTGGCAGCCCTTGAAAAGCTGCGCGCGGAGCTCGCCGCCCTCATCAGCCCCTGGCTCGAAGCGGAAAAGGCCGCCAGGACCTGCGAGGAAAAGTGCAGGGCCCTCTATACCTACCTTGATGAGACCCTGAACCTTAGGGGAGTCCTTGAGAGCACCGCGGCAGCCCTGGCCGCCGAAGGCATGGCCGACGCCGCCGAAGAGACCGCCCAGGCCTGGAAGAGCATCACCAGCCTTCTCGACCAGACCGTCGCCCTCATGGGAAGCCTCGCCATGCCCTCCGGGGAGTTCCGCGACATGATGGAAGACGCCCTCTCCGACATCTCCATAGGCGTCCTGCCCCAATCTGAAGGAAGAGTGCAGCTGGGCACCGTGAGCAGGTCAAGGCTCGAAGGAGTAAAGGTCCTTTTCGCCGCCGACATGAACGACGGCCTCATTCCTAAGGACTCCTCCCGTGAAGCCCTGCTCACCGAAAAGGAGCTGGAAGGCCTTGAGGATCTTGGCTTTACCCTCTCCAAGAGAAACGAGCTCCTGGGAGCTGAAGAAAAGCTGGCGGTCCATCTGGCTTTGAGCGTTCCCGCCGAAAAGAAGTACTACTGCTGGTGCGGGTCCGACCCCTCCGGGGAAGGCCTGAAGCCCTCCCCCATCATCGCGGAGCTTAAAGAGCGCTTTCCGGGCATCACCGAGCTTTACGACATCGAAAACCGGGACGACCCCGCGGGCTTCGTCCAAAGCTCGGCCGCGGCCCGGTCGAGACTCCTGACCGAGCTCAGAAAAGCCGCCGACTCGGGCAGAGGGCCGGATAACCTGGACCCTGTCTGGAAAAGCGTCTTCAACCGCCTTAAAGAGGAGGGAGACCCCGCAGCAAAGGACGCGGAAGGCCTTATCTTCTACGACATATCCTCCCCCGCCCTGCCCGAAGGGACCGTGCGGGAGCTCTTCGCCCAAAACGCCGGCGACTTCTCCTTCAGCGCCTCAAGGCTTGAAAACTACGCCTCCTGCCCCTTCAGGCACTTCGTCCGCTACGGCCTGTTCCCCGAAGAAGACCGGGTATTCGAGATCGACAGCCCCGCCGTGGGTACGGTCTACCACGAGGCGCTCCTTAAACTCTCAAGGCAGCTGAGCGAGCCCGCCCTTAAAGCGGGCATCCCCATGACCGACCCCGCCTCCCTATGGATGACCGTCACGGACGATGAGCTTTCGGCCATGCTCGCGGCCATAATCGAAGACCTCAGAAGGACCGGGCTTGGAGGCCTGCTCAGCGCCGGAGCCGCCGAAAGCTACCGTGTCGACAGAATACAGAAGGTCTGCCTTGATTTCGCCCGCCGCATGGTCTCCCAGGTGCGCAAAGGCCGCATAGAGGCCATGTACTTTGAGACCGGCTTCGGAAGAGGCAGGCGCTTCCCCTCCATAAAAGTGGAGACGTCTCTGGGGACCGTCCACATCGAGGGCCGCATAGACCGCATCGACCTGCTCAAAGCGGATGACGGCAGCTTCATCAAGATCATAGACTACAAGTCGGGCAGCGCGAAATTCGACAGGTCTAAGGTGAGAAGAGGCCTCGCCCTGCAGCTTTCGACCTACCTTGAGGGCGCCCTGGGGGACGGCCGCTTAAAGCCCGCCGGCATGTTCTACTTCCAGATCAAAGAGCCGGGCGCCGAAGCCTCCCTGGACGAGGTGACCGGAGGCTCGATCAGCGGCAAGGTCATGGAAAGCATAGAAAAGAACTACGCCCTGAGCGGCATAGTGGTGGACGACGCCGGGGTCCTCGACGCCATAGACAGCGGGATAACGGCGGAAGGCCGTTCGGAGATCATAAACTATTCGAAGACATCTAACGGCACGGTCAAATGCTCCGCTCTGGTGAGCTCCGAAGAGCTTGAAAACTTCAGGGAGGAGTTCAGGCAGGCCTTAAACGGCATTTGCGAAAGCCTCACCGAGGGTGAGATCAGCCCCAGGCCCCGGAACCTGGACAAGAGCACCAGCAGCTGCAGCTTCTGCGATTACCGTTCGATCTGCCTCTACGGAGTCGGCTAGCGCTTTTCGTTGACAATGGCGCAGGCCCTGTGATATTCTTGGATTTGCGTTTAGCCCTTGCTGGCGTAGCTCAGTCGGTAGAGCAGCTGATTCGTAATCAGCAGGTCGGGTGTTCGAGTCACCTCGCCAGCTCCAATGAAAGACCCTGCGGACAGGTTTGCCGCAGGGTCTTTGTTTGCTGTTTTTTGGACCGCGCTCGCCGCCCGAGGGGCTCCTAACCAAGCTCATCCAGGAGCTTCAGCAGGTCCCCGGGCTTTTCTATCACATGATCGGGCTCGTACTCGGTACCCCTGGTCTTTTCGGGAGGGCAGGCGAGGCTCCAGCCCACCAGGACCGAGGTGACCCCGGCGTTTCTCGCGCAGAGGGTGTCGAGCCTGCTGTCCCCCAGCATTATTACCTCGCCGGGATCCAGGCCAAGCCTTTCAAGAGCGGTGAGGCAGGGCTGGGGCGAGGGCTTGGGATCGGTGATGTCCTCTCCCGAGACTATCACTTCAAACAGCCCCTCTTCCCTGAAATCAAAGTGGTTGAGCTTCAGGGTGTGCCACCAGCGGGAGGTGACTATGGCGAGCCTTATGCCCTTTTCTAGAAGGGCATCCAGAAGCTCTCCCATGCCGTCGAAGAGGCGCACCTCGTCCTTAAAGCGCAGGGACTGGTAGCTTCGGTAGACCTTTATGGTCTCTTCGAGGCTGTGATCGGGGAAGTGCCTTATGAGGCTCTGCCCCAGCTCCTCCCCGAATGTGGGGGTTATCTCGTCTTCGGGCGGGCGCTCAAGACCGTAGGTATCGTAGACGTGGTACCAGGAGTCGAGTATGAGCCTGTTGGTATCCATCAGGGTCCCGTCGAAGTCGAAAAGCACTGCTTTTATGCGGCCCATGAGTTCCTCCCGTCTAAAGCGTCCCGCTCCTTAAGGCGTTGAGCGAAGCTCCTATGAACATGTCTATGTCCCCGTCCATGACGGCGGTGACGTTGGCGGTCTCGGCCCCGGTGCGGTGGTCCTTCACCATGGTGTAGGGCTGGAACACGTAGGAGCGTATCTGGTTGCCCCAGCTGATCTGGCCGTAATTGCCCTTGAGCTCTGAGATCGTGTCCTTGTGCTCCTGCATGGCGAGGGCCAATAGCTTTGAGTACAGAACTCTCATGGCGTATTCCTTGTTGAGGCCCTGGGAACGCTCGTTCTGGCAGGTCACCACTATATTGGTGGGAAGGTGGGTGATCCTGACCGCCGAATCGGTCTTGTTTACGTGCTGGCCGCCCGCTCCCGAGGAGCGGTAGGTGTCTATGCGAAGGTCTTCGGGGGCTATCTCGACCTTGATGTCGTCGGGAAGCTCCGGGGTCACGTCCACCGACGCGAAGGAGGTCTGGCGCTTGGCCGCGGTGTTGAAGGGAGAACTCCTTACCAGGCGGTGGACCCCTCTTTCGGTCTTAAGGTAGCCGTAGGCGAACTCGCCGCTGACCAGTATGGTCACCGACTTGATCCCGCCCTCGGTATCCCTCTGATAATCGAGGACCTTGACGGAAAAGCCCTTGGCGTCGCACCAGCGGGTGTACATGCGAAGCAGCATCTCGGCCCAGTCCTGGGCGTCCAGGCCGCCGGTGCCCGGGTGTATGGAGACTATGGCGTTGTTGGGGTCGTATTCCTCGGTGAGGAGGGTCCTGATCCTGAGCTTTTCGGCGTCCTCGTCGAAACGCTTGAGGTTCTCCTCCGCTTCGCGGGCCAGTTCTTCAGCCTCTTCCTCAAGGCCCGAAGCCTCGGCCTCGGCGCCCATGTCTATCATGAGCCTCGCTTCCTCGAGCATGGAAGCCAGATCCTCGTAAGCCTCCAGTTCGTTCTCCAGCTGCTTTTTCAGCTTCATCCTGCCCTGGGCCTTGTCGATGTCGTCCCAGAAACCGGGGGTCTCGACTTCCAGGGAAAGATCCGAGATCTTCTCCCTTAAGGCCGCGACGTCAAAGAGAACCTCCCAGCTTTTCGAGAGCTTCTTCCTGCAGGGGCAGCCCGTTTTTAAGAGCTTCTAACTTGAGCATTTTGAGCCTTTCTATACATTTCTGCCGCAGCAGTTCTTGTACTTCTTTCCGCTGCCGCAGGGGCAGGGATCGTTTCTTCCGGGCGTCTTGGCGACCCTTATGGGCTTGGGCTTTTCGGTCCCCGCGTTGGTGGAGACATTCTGGGGCCTGGGCATGACCGGACCCTGGGGCCTTGCCTGAACAGACCCGGCTGCCTTGGCTTTCGCCCTTTCCTCGTCGGCGGCGCTCATGACGGCGTCCTTCTTTCCGGTGCCGCTTCCCGCCACCTGGCGCCTCTCGGTCCTGGTCTCCACGGTGATCCTGAGGATGTTCTTCACCATGTCCTCTCTGATGGAGTTGACCATGAGCTCGAACATGTCGGCGCCTTCGTTGGCGTAGGCCTGGGCCGGGTTCTGCTGGCCCAGGGAGCGCAGGCCTATGCCGGACTTCAGCTGGTCCATGGCGTCTATGTGGTCCATCCACTTGAGGTCGACCACGTAGAGCATTATCATGCGCTCCAGCTCTCTCATCTGCTGGCTTCCCACCTGCTTTTCCTTTTCGGCGTAGAGGTCGGTGAAGAGCTTGAGTATGTCTTCGGCAAGGCTCTCTTTTGTGAGGGACATGAGGGCTTCGCCCTTGTATTCCAGGGCGGGAAGGCCGTCGCTTACCGCTTTCAGCTTGGCGTTGAGCTCGGCGAAGTCCCACTCCTCGGGGTACTGGCTGGCTATGGTCACGGCTTCCGCCATCTCGTCCGCCATGCTCCTCATCATGGAGACCACGTGCTCCTGCAGGTCTTCTCCCATGAGGACCCTCTTTCTTTCGGCGTAGATGACGGTCCTCTGCCTGTTCATGACGTCGTCGTACTGCAGCACATACTTTCTGGCGGCGAAGTTGCGGCCCTCGACCTTCTTCTGGGCCGACTCTATGCTCTTGGTCAGTATGCCGGTCTCAAGGGGCTCGTCGTCGGGAAGGCCCATCTTCGACATCATGGACTGGGCCCTGTCGCCTCCGAAGAGCCTCATCAGGTCGTCATCCAAAGCCACGTAGAACTGGGACGAGCCCGGGTCTCCCTGACGGCCGGAGCGGCCGCGCAGCTGGTTGTCTATGCGGCGGGCCTCATGGCGCTCGGAGCCTATGATGTGAAGGCCTCCCAGCTCTTTGACCTTTTCTGCGTCGCCCTTTCTCACCTCGCTGAACTGATCCAGCAGGCTGTGGAACTTTTCCCTGGCTTCTATTAGCTCGGGCTCGGTGAGGTCGACGAAGCTGGACGCGGCGGAGATGGCCTCTTCCTCGTAGCCCAGCTTTCGCATCTCCTTCTTGGCCTCGAACTCCGGGTTTCCGCCCAGCAGTATATCGGTGCCTCGGCCCGCCATGTTGGTCGCTATGGTGACGGCTCCCAGGCGGCCCGCCTGGGCGACTATCTCGGCTTCCCTCATGTGCTGCTTGGCGTTGAGCACGTTGTGGGGGACGCCCCGTTTTTTAAGCATATCGCTTAAGATCTCGGACTTTTCGACTGAGACCGTGCCCACCAGCACCGGCTGGCCGGTCTCGTGGCGCCTCACCACGTCGTCGATTATGGCCCTGAACTTTCCGGCCTGGGTGGTGTAGACCGAATCGTCCATATCGTCCCTTATGACCGGCTTGTTGGTCGGGATGACTATGACCTTCATGTTGTATATATCGGTGAACTCCAGCTCCTCGGTCTTGGCGGTACCGGTCATGCCCGCCAGCTTGCCGTACATCCTGAAGTAGTTCTGCAGGGTGATGGTGGCCAGGGTCCTGGACTCGTTGCGTATATTGATGCCTTCCTTGGCCTCGATGGCCTGGTGGAGGCCGTCGTTGTAGCGGCGGCCGAACATGAGGCGGCCGGTGAACTCGTCCACTATGACTATCTCGCCTTCGTGCTCGATGTAGTCCACGTCCCTCTTCATGATGGCGTGGGCCTTAAGGGCGATGAGCACGTGGTGGTTGATCTCCATGTTGTCCGGGTCGGAGAAGTTCTCGATGCCGAAGTACCT
>JAFRWQ010000079.1 GCA_017437925.1 Bacillota bacterium | reverse complement strand
GGAGTTCAAGGACAGAAAGGTCTACGACATAGGCTACTCGGTTAGGAAGCACTACCCCAAGCTGGATCTTTCGGGAAACCCCGCTGACAGGGCTCCCAAAGAGTTGGCAGCCGTAGCTTCCGCAGAGGCTCCCAAGGCGGCCGAAGCCCCCAAAGCAAAGGACATCATGCTCTTCACCACAAAGACCTGCCCCAACTGCGCGGCAGCCAAGGCGGCCCTCGCCGAAGCCGGCGTCGACTACAGGCTGATACTCGCCGAAGAGAACAGGGATCTGGCCCGCACCTACGGGATAGTACAGGCGCCCTCCATAGTCATCACCGGCGACGAGGGCGTAACAAGATATTCGGGTCTGGGAAGCATCCTAAGCTTCCTGAAAAACGCTTAGATGAACATAGCATTTTTACTGCATCCAAAGGTCACCGTAGACTTCCTCTACGAGGACAACACCATGCGTCAGGGGATAGAGAAGCTGAGGGTCAACGGTTATTCCGCGATCCCCGTGATCACCAGAGACGGAAGGTATCTCACCACCATCTCCCACGGCGACTTCCTCTGGTACATGCTCAGCGAGGCTGACAAGAGGCCCGACCGCTCCATAAGCATCTACGATATGGAGAGGGTCCTGGTAAAGGATGTGGTCCATCCGGACAAGAATCCTCCGGCCCTCATCACGGCGGAGCCCGAAGACCTGGTCTTTCGGGCCATGGAGCAGAATTTCATACCGGTCGTCGACGACTGGGGAAGCTTCATAGGCATAGTTACCAGAAGGGATATCCTCAAATACCTGGCGACGAGCAGCGACAGAGAACTTTAAAGAGTCAAAAGAGGCGGACCGCTTGAGCGGCCCGCCTTTTTTACGCATAAATGTCTGGGCGATATACGCATATCACTCACCACTCGAGCTTTAAGCCGACGCCGGCCTCGTTTATCGGCATCAGGCGGCTGAGCGCGCAGCGGGCCGCGAGGGAGGTGCAGTGGCAGGGACAGAGGAAGTCTATGCCTTCCTTTTCGAGGAAGAGGGCGGTCTGCTTCATCTGCTCGCTCTCCGCGTCGAAGAGGTGGAAGCCTCCTATGAGGCCCTTGACCCTTTTGCCTCCGAAGAGCTCCCTTGCTCTCAGTATTATATTGCAGATCCCGGCGTGGGAGCAGCCGGTCACTATGTATATACCGTCCTCTTCTTCCAGGACCAGGGCGCTGTCGTCCAGCACCCTGTCGGGCTGCCAGCGGCCTTTGACATAGCGCTTTCCGACGGGACTGCCCTCAAAGTCCGTGACCCTCGGTATCTCGCCCAGGAAGGTGAGGGAGGGGCTGATCTTAAGGGGGTCTTTGCTTAAGACGAGCTCGAAGCTTTCGGCCAGCTCTTCCTTTGTTAAGAAGGAGCCCACGGCAAGGCCGTCGTGGCGCTTTTCCTCAAAGGCGTCGGGATGGGCGATGAGCTTTGTTTTCTTTTCGGTCTTCGGAAACCACCTGAGGCCTCCGGTGTGGTCGTTGTGCCCGTGGGAAATGACCACGGCGTCGAGGTCTTCGAGGGATATGCCCAGGGCTTCGGCGTTCTTAAGGTAAACGTCGGAATAGCCGGTGTCGAAGAGCAGCTTCGCCTCTCCGTCCTCGATATAATAGGAGACGGCGGGCTCTCCCAGGTAATACATGTCTATGAAGGTGTTGTTGTCTGCGAGGACCGTGAGTTTCATGAAGAACGTCCTTTCTTTATCCCGGGGCGGAAAGCGGCCTTCGCGCCGCGTATCTTACTGAGATTTTATCATCGCGGCAGCCTCGCCTCAAGTCCCGGCTGTTTCCGTCTTTTGCCTTGAGAAGAAGGCCCGCATCCGATAAAATATAAGAAAAAAGACGGACCGCGGGCTCAGGCCCGAAAAGGAGGAAGTATGAAAAAAGTAAAGCTCACATCGGCGGGATACACCTTCATCGCGAGACTGGAGGAAGAAAAGAGTCCGAAGACCTGCGAGTGGCTCTTAAAGCTCATGCCCTGGAGGATAAAGATGCGCCACGTCTCCTGGAGCGGAAGCGCCTGCTTTGCCCGCCTGGGAGACCTGGCCTGGGAAGTCCCCTACGAGTCCCCCATACACATACCCTCAAAGGGCGAGATCATAGTATATCCCGGCAATATCCCCAGTCTTCAGATGGGCGGGGAATTCTTCCTCGCCTGGGGTCCCGCCGCCATCCACACCCAGAACGGAAGGCTCTCGGGCAACCTTGTCCTGACGATCATCGAGGGAAACGACAAGCTGGCCGAATATGGCGAGACCGTTCACCTCAAGGGCGAACAGGAGATGCTGGTGGAGCTTGCTTAAGAAAGGCGGCAATGCGTTTGAGCTACAAGATAGTCTGCAATTCTTTATACGAGCATCTTATCCCCGAAGAAAGAAGGAAGGACATGCTGTTCCTTTCAGATGAGCAGCTCAGAGCTGCCGAAAAGGACCCGTCCTTTTTGACGTCCCGGGGGTCGGTTACGACAGGGCCGGCCTGAAAATCTCATAACGCTGTAGATCCGAAAGCGCAAGAAACCGCTTGCATTTTTTATCCTCCCGGTGTATCATGTTTGACGCACGGCCCGGGGGGTCTTTTTAATTGCGCAAAGGAAAACGCCCCTCAGGCAGGCCGCTTTACCCACCACATATTGTGGAAAAACGCGGCGGCGAAACTACATGCAGAAGGCCCCTAAAAAGTCCCGAAAATGTTGAAATTTCAGTTGACATGGACAAGGGACCGTGGTATGTTTAATCGGTATCGCTATGCCGCTTTCGAGGCATTTGCGAGTTTAATGCGCTGATAAACCGCTTTTAAAGCGGATAATTTGGAGGAAATCAAATGGCTAACGGTTCCAGAGTGAGGATCACCCTCAGCTGCAGCGAGTGCAAGCAGAGAAACTACAATACCACCAAGAACAAGAAGAACGACCCCGACAGGATCGAAATGATGAAGTATTGCAAGTTCTGCCAGAAGCAGACCATGCACAAAGAGACCAAGTAGTGAAAGGGAATTTCTGAGATGGCTAACACCAACACCCCCGCAGCCCCCGCCAAGAAGGGCCGCATTAAGGAATATTTCCACGGTGTCAGGACCGAGCTCAAGAAGGTCGTCTGGCCCACCAAGAAGGAAGTCTACCGCTACACCCTGGTCGTACTGGCCGTGTGCGGATTCTTCGCCCTGCTGTTCTGGCTCCTCGATACCGGCATCCTCGCCATACTCGAGCAGGTCCTGAACATCACCATGTAGGAGAGCGAGATGTCCGAAGAGAAGCTGAGCGAAAAGCTTGAAGGCGAAGCCGCTGAGAAGGAGCCCGTCTCCCCCTCTCTTGCCGCCGAGCGCAACGAGGTCCCTCCCGGGTTCTGGCGCCGCAGCAAGGAGCCCAAGTGGTACGTCATCCACACCTATTCGGGCCACGAGAACAAGGTCAAGGTAAACCTTGAGAAGCTGGTCGAGAACAGAGGCATGCAGGACCTCGTGCTGCAGGTCATAGTTCCCACCGAAGACAGGGTGGAATTCAAGGACAACCAGAGGGTAGTCAAGACCCGCAAGATCTTCCCCGGCTACGTCATCGTCAAGATGATAGTGACCAACGAATCCTGGTACCTGGTGCGCAACACCCAGGGCGTCACCGGCTTCGTGGGTCAGGGCAGCGAGCCCATCCCCCTCACCGACGAGGAGGTCAGAAGACTGGGCATCGAAAAGACCGTCATCGTCCTCGACATCGCCGAAGGCGACAGCGTCAAGATCATCTCCGGCCCCTTCAAGGGCTTCACCGGAGTGGTCGAGGAGGTCAATCCCGACAGGCAGACCCTGAAGACCAGGGTTGACATGTTCGGAAGATCGACCCCCGTAGAGGTCGAATTCGACCAGGTCGACAAGATCTAAACTTTAGGTCTTTACATAACACGAAAAACGGGGCAGCCCCGTAGAAAGGAGAAAAGCAATGGCAAAGAAGATCGACAGCTTCGTTAAGCTGCAGATACCCGCAGGCAAGGCCAATCCGGCGCCCCCGGTCGGCCCCGCTCTCGGTCAGAAGGGCGTGAACATCATGGACTTCTGCAAGCAGTTCAACGCAAGGACTCAGGGACCCGAGAATGCCGGCATGATCATCCCCGTAGTGATCACCGTGTATTCCGACAAGTCCTTCACCTTCGTGACCAAGACTCCCCCCGCG